>CAMKAE010000166.1 GCA_946410395.1 uncultured Clostridia bacterium | reverse complement strand
GGCGCAACCGTTTCTTGTTTTGTGTTGCTGATCTGAGAATCGTATTATACCGAAAGCGAGGGCACCCGATGCTTTGCCACGACAGCCACAGCCCCTACTATCGCACCCCCGCCGGCCCGGTTCCCGCCGGTACGCCGGTGAAATTCCGCTTCGCCTGCGACGACGCCGAGAGCGTGGTGCTCCGGACCTGGATGGGCGAGGAGCGCGCCTACGCCATGCGATTTGACGGCGCCTCCGTCTGGGAGACGACCGTCACCATGCCCGAGTCCACGGGCCTGATGTGGTACGACTTCATCATCTATCACGCCGACGGCCACACCTGGCGCTACGGCGCGCCGGAGGACGACCTGGGCGGCGAGGGCCATGTCTGCGACGGGTACCTGCACTCCTTCCGGATCACCCTCTACGACCGGAACTGGAAGACCCCGTCCTGGATGCACGGGGCCAACATCTACCAGATCTTCCCGGACCGGTTCTTCAAGGCGCCCACCCAGTCGGTAGACACCAGCCGGGGCCGCCGGATGCACAAGGAATGGGACGAGGATCTCTTCCCCATGCGGGAGCGGGAGAACGGCTCCATGGATTTCTACGGCGGCACCCTCAACGGCATCCGGGAGAAAATCCCCTACCTGCAGCAGATGGGCATCACCGTGCTGTATCTGAACCCGGTCTTCCAGTCCATGCACAACCACCACTACGACACCGGCGATTATACGAAGATCGATCCCCTGCTGGGCAACATCGCGGACTTCGACGCCCTGTGCCGGGCCTGCGAGGCCGCGGGCATCCATGTGATGCTCGACGGCGTGTTCAGCCACACCGGCCAGGACTCGGTCTATTTCAACGCTTTCGGCCATTACAATTCCATCGGCGCCGCCCAGAGCGAGAAGAGCCCCTACTATCCCTGGTATTCCTTCGAGCAGTATCCCAGCCGGTACCGCTGCTGGTGGGGGGACGCCTCCCTGCCGGAATGCCGCAAGGATGACCCGAGCTACCAGGACTTCATGTTCCGGGACCGGGAGGGCATCGTGCCCCGCTGGCTGCTGGAGGGCGCCGACGCCTGGCGCCTGGACGTGGCAGACGAGCTGACCATGGATTTTCTGCGCAAGCTGAAGACCAGCGCCCGCAAGGCCAAGCATGACGCGGTGGTGCTCGGCGAGGTCTGGGAGGACGCCAGCTGCAAGGAAGCCTACGGCGAGCTGCGCTGCTACTGCACCGGCGACACGCTGGACACCGTCATGAACTATCCCCTGCGCGAGGCCATCCTGAGCTTCGTCATGGGCCGCTCGACCGCCGGCGATCTCGCCCGGCTGGTGCGGCACCAGGCGGAGGTCTACCCCGCGCCCTTCCGCTATTCCCTGATGAACCTGCTGGGCAGCCATGACCGGGCCCGGGTGCTGAACGTGCTGGCGGACAAGGAATGCCGCGACATGCCCCGCACCCAGCAGCACAAGGTCAAGCTGACCAAAGCGGAGTACGCCCTGGCCGCGGCCCGCTACCGGACCTGCATCGACCTGATCTGCGCACTGCCCGGTTGCCCCACGGTGTACTACGGCGACGAGGCCGGCATGACCGGCTGCTCCGACCCCTTCTGCCGCCGTCCCTTCCCCTGGGGCCGGGAGGACCGGGACCTGCAGCGCTATGTGGCGGACAAGCTCACCGCCCATCACCGTTCCTCCGTCCTGCGCACCGGCCACTGCGAGGTGGAGGCCCCGGACGACGACACCCTGCGCATCCGCCGCTTCATGCTCGACGGCCGGGACGCCCTCGGGCACAAGACCTCCGTCAAGGGCGAGGAGACTTTTGTCATCCGGCGGGATGTGTGATCCCTGAAAACGCGGTCCGCCGCGTTTTTTCCTTTGCAAGTCCAAGCCGTTGCAAGATGATTCCCTCCGCCGGCAGGATTTTTCGATTCCGCACAGAATGTAGAAAAGATTAGTGGCGAGGAAAGGCAGGCACCGGGATGACGGCATACGAGCAGCGGATCCGCGAGGCGGCAGGTCCGGCGGAGACGGACGCGGGGCTGACCCTGCAGGCGCGGGGCGGCGTGCGTTTGCGCGCCTCCGGGGATCTGCTGCGCTGCACCGTCGCCGACCAGCCCGCCTATGAGGTGACGCTGGACCCCGCGGGCGCCCGCTGCGGCTGCGCTCTCTTCGCATCGTGCGGGGGCTGCCGCCATGCCGTGGCCGCAGCCCGGCAGGCCCGGCTCGACGGCATGCTGGAGGGCATGCTGCGCCGCAGCGCCGAGGCCCGGGGCCGGGCGCTGATGGAGATCCTGGACACCGAGCTCACCGAAAGCCGCACCCTGCGCCTGGAGCCCGAGCTCCTGACCGACGACGGCCTGAAGCTCGGCCTGCGGATCGGTGAAAAGCGCCTGTACGCCGTGCGCGCCCTCCCGGACTTCATGGAGGCCCGGCGCAGCGGCCGGCGGCTGATCTTCGGCAAGGGCTTCACCTTTGAGCCGACCTGGATGCGCTTTCCGGAAGCGGCGGAGAACCTGCTGCGGCTGCTGCAGGCGCTGTGCGACACCCTGGCCTCGGCCGGCGCGCCGCCGGGCCGCTGGCTTGCCCTGCCCGACAGCGCCGTGCCGGCGGTGCTCGAGCGGATGACCGGCATGACCGTCCGGGTCACGTCGCGCGAGGCGGCCCGCACCGTCGTCTGCCGGGAGCGGGAGCGGGTCCCGCTGCACTTTCACTGCGGCGGCAGCCTGCGCATGCTGACCGTGGACGCCGAGCTGCCCGAGGGACTGATTCCCCTGACCGCGGACCGGTCCTGGCTCATCTGGGAGGACGCGCTGTTCCCCTGCGAGCCCGCCCAGCGGCCGCTGCTGTGCGCCATGGATCAGGGCGGGCACTTCGGCTTTTCCGGCGAAAACGCCGTCCGGGCCCTGGCGGAGCTGCTGCCCCGGCTGGGCGCGGCCGGCACGGTGACCGTGGACCGCCGCCTGGAGGCGCACCTCTGCCGCGAGAAGCTCGAGGCCCGCGTCTACCTGGACCGGGCAGAGAAGGACGTCGCCGCCCAGGTGGTCTTCCGCTACGGCGCGCAGGAGCTGAACCCCTTCTCCCCGGACCGCAGCGCCCTGACCCCCGGCGGCAAGATCCTGCTGCGGGACGGCGAGGGCGAAAAGCGCGTGCTGGACGCCCTGGACCAGGCAGGCTTCCGGGTGCGGAAGAACGGCGCGGTGCTCAGCGGACAGGAGGCCGTCTGGCGATTCGTGTCCGGCGGCTCGGAGGAGCTGCGCGGCGTGGCGGAGGTCTGGCTGAGCAACGAATTCAAGCGGATCCTCCCGCGGCGGCCCCGGCTGGCCGGCGGCATGAGCCTGCGGGAAGGGCATCTGGTCCTGGACCTGACGGTGGACGGGGAGCCGACCCCGGAGATTCTGGAGATCCTGCGGGCCATCGCCCGCAAGCGCTCTTACTTCCGCCTGCAGGACGGCACCTTCCTGGACCTGACGGACCTGACGGCCTGGCAGCGCGCGGCGGAGCAGATCGCCGAGGCGGAGGAAGCCGCCCCCGGCGGCCCCGGGAACACCGCCGTCGATCTGGCGGCCTACCGGCTCGTGTACCTGAACACCCTGCTGCGGGAAGCCGGCCTGGAGGTTGCGACCGACGAGGGCGCCGACGAAGCCCTGCGCCTGCTCTCCGGGGAGGAGAGCGGCACCGTGTCCATGCCTGAGGGCCTCGCGCTGCGCCCCTACCAGTGCAGCGGCTTCCGCTGGCTGAGCACCCTGGACCGGCTGCGGATGGGCGGCATCCTGGCCGACGACATGGGCCTGGGCAAAACCGTGCAGTTCATCGCGCTGCTCAAGCACATCCGCGCGCCCGGCTGCGTGTCCCTGGTGGTGGCCCCGACCTCGCTGACCTACAACTGGCTGCGGGAGTTTGACCGGTTCGCGCCGGAGCTGAGCGTCACGGTCCTCAGCGGCACCCAGACCCAGCGGGCCGGCCTGCTGGAGCACATCCGGCGGGCCCGGGACGTGGACGTGATCATCACCTCCTACCCGCTCATCCGGCGGGACATCGGCCTGCTGGCGGAGATCCCGTTCCGGGTGTGCGCCCTGGACGAGGCCCAGCAGATCAAGAACGCGCAGAGCGCGGCCGCGGCCGCCGTGAAGCAGCTGCGGGCAGAGAGCCGTTTCGCCCTGACCGGCACGCCCCTGGAAAACCACGCCGGGGAGATCTGGAGCCTGTTCGACTTTGTGCTGCCGGGCTTTCTGGGCACGGCGGCAGCCTTCCGACGGCAGCTGGAGACGGAGCCTTCGCTGGCGGGCCTGCACCGGAAAATGCAGCCCTTCCTGCTGCGGCGGCTGAAGAAGGACGTGCTGCCGGAGCTGCCGGACAAGATCGAGCACACGCTGACCGCGCCCCTGACCCCGGAGCAGGCGGAGGTCTACGAGGCCGCCCGGCTGCGGCTGGGCCGGCAGGTGGAGCGCACCCTGTCCGAGAAGGGGCTGGGCCGCAGCGGCACGGAGATCCTGGCGGCGATCACAGAGCTGCGGGAGGTCTGCTGCCATCCCAGCCTGGTCATGGAGGGCTACACCGCCTCCGCCGGCAAGCTGGACCTGCTGCTGGACCTGCTGCCGGGCGCCCTGGCCCAGGGGCGGCGGGTGCTGCTCTTCTCGCAGTTCACCCGGATGCTGAAGCTGATCCGCCGGCAGCTGGAGGCGGAGGATATCCGCTGCCTGTACCTGGACGGGGAGACCCCCGCAGCCCGGCGGCTGGCGATGTGCGAGGCCTTCAACAGCGGCGAGGCGGACGTGTTCCTGGTTTCGCTCAAAGCCGGGGGCACCGGCCTGAACCTCACCGGCGCGGACCTGGTGATCCATTACGACCCCTGGTGGAATCCCGCCGCGGAGGATCAGGCCACCGACCGCGCGCACCGCATCGGCCTGACCCACAAGGTGGAGGTCATCCGCCTGGTGACCCATGGCACCATCGAGGAGCAGGTGGTGGCCCTGGGCGAGCGCAAGCGCGCGCTCTTCGACCGCCTGGTGACCCCGGGCGAGACCCTGGTCACCGCCCTGAGCGAGCAGGACATCCGCCTGCTCTTCAGCTAAAACGCGCATCTCAGTTAAG
>CAMKAE010000165.1 GCA_946410395.1 uncultured Clostridia bacterium | reverse complement strand
TGCTCCCGCTGGTCAGCGGCGCGGTCATCCTGGTGGTGAACAAGAGCGTCGGCACGGGGATTGCTGTGGCCGGGACCTTCTCCCTGGTGCGCTTTCGCTCCGCGCCGGGCAGCGCGCGGGACATCCTGGCCGTGTTCCTGAGCGTTGCCCTGGGCATCTGCTGCGGCGCGGGTCTGGTGATCGCGGCCGCCATGCTGCTGGTGTTATGGGTGGGTGCCCTGCTGCTGATGGACCTGACCCACTTCGGCGAGGAAAAGAAGAGCGAGCGGCTGCTCCGCATCACCGTCCCCGAGACGCTGGATTACGAGGGTCTCTTCGACGACCTGCTGACCCGCTATACGGCCGCCTGGTCCCTGGAGGGCGTGCGGACCGCCGAGATGGGCAGCGTGTACCGCCTGGAGTACCGCGTTACGCTGCCGGGGCCGGCTGTCAGCCGGGAATTCCTGGACGCACTGCGCACACGCAACGGCAATCTTGAGATCCAGTGCTGCCGGTATGCGGAGCGGCGCGAGGCGATCTGATTTCATCCATGTAAAAGGAACGGCCGTACCTTGCGGCCGTTCCTTTTGCGCGATCCGTCTCTCAGATCGCCAGCACGTTCGCCCCCACGGGCCGGATGTCCAGCACGCTGCAGGCCTGCGGGCCAAAAGCCTCATTCATGACCGCGACAAAGCGATCGAGCATGTCGGCGGGCACGAAGTTCAGGGTCGTTCCGGCAAAACCGCCGCCGTGAATACGCCAGGCGCCGCGGCCCTCCAGCATGCCCTCCGCCATGGCCAGTGCCAGGGAGAGGCTCTGGTCCTCCGGCCTGGCCCAGACATTCTGCAGATACATGAACGAGGATCGCCCGCTGGCGATGATGGCGTCGAAGAACGCATCCAGGTCATCCCGCTCCAGCGCGTCCACCTGCTGCCGCACACGGTCATTCTCCCGGTAGAAATGCATGGCGCGCATGATGGCCCGGTCGCTGACCTTGCCCCGCAGCTGCGGGATGGCGGCCTCAAACTCCTCCGGCCGCACATGCCGGAGCACGGTCTGGCCGAAGTATGCCGCCACCTCTTTCATCTCGAGGGGAATCGCGGCATAATCCGCGGTCAGGTCGGCGTGGCTGCCGCCGGTGGCCACCACCACGAGCGCGTAGCCCTTCGCCGCAAAATCGTAGGCGAGCCGCCGGACCCGTGGCTCTTCCGCGCCGAAGTCCACCGTCACCAGTCCGCCGGCCGCGGAGGCCATCTGATCCAGCAGGCCGGAGGGCTTGCCGAAATACGCGTTCTCCGCATACTGTCCCACCTTGGCCTGGGTGACGAAATCCATCCGCATGCCGTTGTAGAGCCTGTCGAAGATCGCCGCCGTCAGCACCTCAAACGCCGCGGAGGACGAGAGCCCGCTGCCGGACGCCACGGTCGAGGTCACGACCGCGTCGAAGCCCCCGACGGCATACCCGAGCTCTGCCATGCGGGCCGCGACGCCCCGGACCAGCGCCGCGGTGGTCCCCTCCTCTTCAGGGCGCTTTTCCAGGTCGGTCAGGTCCAGCGTCAGCGGCGGGTAGCCGTCGGAGTGGATGTTCACGGTCCTGTCCGCGCGCGGCGAGACGGCCGCGAGCGTGTCCAGGTTCACCGAAGCCGCCAGCACAAGGCCGTGATTGTGGTCCGTGTGGTTGCCGCCGATTTCCGTCCGGCCCGGCGCGCTGATCAGGTACACGGGCCCGTCCGATTGAAAGGCCTTCTCATGGCGTACCAGCGCTCTCTCGTGGCGGTTGTGCTGCAGCACCATCTGTCCGCTGCGCGTCCCGTACAGCTTGCCGAGCTCGCAAACCACATCCGGATCCGTCAGGCGGCGGATCATCTCCGCATAAAGGCTCATTGTGCTCCTCCCTCTCTGTCCAGCGCACCCTGCCAGAGCGCAACGACATCGTCCATGCCAAGCGCCTGGATCTGTGCACAGAAGTCCGCCCACGTCTCATCGTTGAGCGGCACGTCGCCGGTGACAAAATGCATCATCTGTGTTTCGGCGTAAACCCCGATCTGAGGCCAGCGATCCGCCAACTTTTGCGCTTCATCTGCGGTCAGCATGACCTGCGGGCAGGGCTCCGTGGCAATCGCCGCCAGCTCCGCCATCTGTTCCTTTTCGCTGCGGATCGACTCGTCGTCGAATCTCAGCCAGTAATCGGGATGAATGTATCCGTGGAGATTTGCGCCGCCATCGATGGTGGCCGGCAGAATGACGTCGCGGTTCAGGTTCTCGGTGGCCGCGAGCCACTGCCACGAACCGTCCTCGTTCAGCCTGTATTCTTTGTCCTGCTCGCCGCAGCGGGCCAGAAAACAGCCATCCCGGCTGTAGAGATCATCTGCCCAGCGGAGCACGGTCTCCGGGTCGCGGCAGGCGGAGGTCACCGCGAAGCAGCCGCGCGTCAGCTGGCCGAGCAGGCTGCGGTACGTCTGCGTCCCGTTGTATTGCAAGGGCATCAGCACCTTATAGTCCCCGCTGACCTCTGCGGGCATGATCGTGTTGCTCCAGGCCGGCCCGAACACGATGCCGTAGGGCACGTTTTTGCTGTCCGTGACCTGGCGCATGGAGTCCGGCGTGAGCAGCCCGCTGTGATCGATGAGCCCCTCGTCCCACAGCGTGTGCAGCCATGCCAGGAAAGCCCGGTTCTGATCGGAGGTGATGGGGGCGGTCACGATGCCCTCCGCGTCCGCGGTGAGATAATAGTCGTTCATATTGAGCCCAAAGGCGTGCTGGAGAAAACGCAGCTCCCACAGGCCTGTAAAGGTCAGCGGAATCTCATCTGACCGTCCATTCATGTTCGGATCCATCGTCTTGAAGGCCCGCAGCACCGCCGTCAGCTCCTCGGCCGTCGTGGGCTTCTCCATTTTCAGGGCTTCCAGCCATTTGATGTTGATCCAGAGGGCATCGTTCAGCTGGAGGCTGTCGATCACCGGCAGGGTGATGACATGACCTTCCAGGGTCATTTCGGTCCACAGCGCAGGCTGGTCCTTCAGCAGCGCGCAGAGGTTGGGCATGACTTCCTCGTTGATGTAGGGCTTCAGGTCGATCAGCACGCCGCGATCAAATAGCGTCCGGGCTTCTCCGTCGCTCAGCGAGGCTTTGAACAGCACGTCCGGAAGCTCGCCTTTCGGGTCCAGCGCGCTCTTCCAGCGGCTGTATTCCGTGTGATCATAAAAGGGCTGAAAGCTGTTGAAGGATACGCCTGTGCGCTCCGCCATGCGCTTGAAGAACAGGCTGTTCTCCCAAACTCTTCCGGATGAGCCCTCAAAACCGGCCATTGTGAACGGGCTGCTTTCTTCGCCCAGGGCTGCCGGAACCAGCGCAAGCAGCATCATCAGCGCCAGCAGCGCCGCACTCAGTCGTTTCATCGGGAAGTCCCCCTTCTTGTCTCGGAATCATACCGTATTATAGCGCAGAATCCGGGTTTTGAAAAGATGCCTTCGCACCGCCACGAGAAAAGAGCCTCCCGAAAACGGAAGGCCCTTTTTTGTCGATCAATCAGCCGCGCTGGGCACGGATGGCGGCATAGCACTCACGGCAATAGACCGGGGCGTCGCCGCGGGGCAGGAAGTTGACCTGGTCTTCCTTGCCGCAGTTGGAGCAGACAATGGTATGCATTTCGCGGGGAGCGCCGTTGTCGGCACGGCTGGCCTTGCGGGCCTGACGGCAGTCACGGCAGCGGGCCGGCGCATTCTGCAGACCACGCTCGGCATAGAACGCCTGTTCACCAGCGGTCCAGACGAACTCATTGCCACAGTCTTTGCACACGAGAACCTTGTCTTCGTACATGGATAGGAACCCCCAAAGTATTAATATTCGGCAATTTCCGCGGCTGACCTGGTCTTTGACCCCACACACGCCGTCTGGAAGGTAGCTCTGCGCTTCAGCGCCCTCACGCACTTCTCTCGGGATCGCTCCCGGACGGACTTACATCTAGACCGCACCATGCTCCCCGCTGCTTTGAACGGATTACGTGGACCGCTTTGCCTGCGACTGGCTTCGGCTTTCAACCACAGACCCGCGGAACCTGCCGATGCTCATTATAGACAATTTTGGAAAAAATGCAAGCGCAAATTTCCATCTGTTGACAATTATGCAGCCAGATTTTGTATGTTTTATGTATTTGTGCCCTTCTCGCCGCTGTTCAGCGCCTCCACCTTGTCGTGAATGCGCTGCATCCGCTCGTCGAGCATGGTGATGTCCGAGGCGGTCTGCAACAGGGCCGCGGAGATCTCCTCCGGCACCGTCCCGGGCTTTTTGTAGCGCAGAGTGTGCTCGAGCGTCGCCCAGAAGTCCATGGCGATCGTCCGGATCTGTACCTCCACCGGCACCGTCACCCTTCCCTGTGAGAGGAAGACCGGCACCTCGATGACCAGGTGCAGGCTGCGGTAGCCGTTGGGTTTGGGATTCCTGATATAGTCGCGGACCCGCAGGACATGAATATCGTCCTGGGCGGTCAGCGCGTCGGCGACGGTATAGATGTCCTGAATATAGGAACAGATGACCCGCATGCCCGCGATGTCGTACAGGTTCTCCACCGCAGAGGCAATGCTGATGGGCTGGCCTCTGCGCCGCAGCTTGTCCATCATGCTCTGGATCGTCTTCATCCGGCTCGAGATGGAGTGGATGGGATTGCGGCGGTGTCGGAGCTGGTACTCATCGTCGAGGTTCTCCAGTTTGGTCTGCACCTGCCGGATGGCCGCCTGATAGCGGCACTGCACTTCAAAGAATTCGTCCACCATCCGCTGAAACTCACTGGTCATCTGCAGCATGGAGGCAGTATTGATCTCGCTCAAGGCTCACACTCCCCGTCGGTTCATGGGTGTTTCCTCTACTAGTAGTATTATAACCGCCCGTAGCGGAAAGTCAATGGACGCCGGTCTTGTGTTTCGGCATGTGTTCTGCTATACTGGTGCGGGCTGCAAGCCCAATTTGTAAATGAATTGTTTCGCGGAGAATTCTCATGGTTTTCTAATCTGATTTCCCCTGTGTCTGTCATTTTCGGGCGATAAGATCAAACCGTCCCGAGGGGGAACAGAGAGAACAGGGCGCAAGGCCCACAGGAGGAAATGAGAATGGATCGCATGGAAATGGTTGAGAA
>CAMKAE010000164.1 GCA_946410395.1 uncultured Clostridia bacterium | reverse complement strand
GCATGCCCTTGACGAAGGTGTATTCCGGCATGAGGGCCGCTGCGGCTTCCCGGAAAAAGCGCTCGTTCTCGAAGGAGTAATAGTCGTTTGACGCGATGAACATGGTCGGGAAGCGGGAGACGTCGAACACATCCAGCCGCACGCAGTCCGCCATCCACGTGGCGGGAAGCACCTCCATGAGCTGAATGCCGTGGTCGTTGTCGTTTTCATCGATCATGCCAAAGGTGCGGACGATCTCCCCGCCATGTGCGTCGTCCCAGAGGGTGCTCCAGATGTGGGTGTATGCGCCATAGCCGCTGTCGGAGAAATACTGATCCACCGGGTTCCAGCTGCCGTCGGCGTTTCGGCTGCTGTGATAGCGCACGATCGCAGCATCCGAAAGGATGTAGGTCCAGAAGACGGCGTTGTCGCTGTCCAGGAGGAGCTGCGGCCAATCCCTGTCCTGGATCAGCGCGGTGGGATTGTCGATCACGAGCTGCCACGCGCCGTTTTGCTTTTCCAGCACGATCAGGCGCTTCACGCCGTCGGTCTGCGCGAAGCAGGCGGCGGTGTCGCCCCACTGCGAGAGCTGCACGGGCTCCGCGATGCCCGCCTGCCGGAGCGCCTCCGCGACAGCCGTATCAGCCTCCGCCGCGGCCGGCGCAGCGGCACAGACCAGCGCCAGCAGGAGAACCAGAGCGAACCATGCGATTTTCTTCACCGGAATTTACCCTCTTTCTGATGTTTTCGGATGCCCTTCACCCTCAAGACGAAACAGACGAGGGTTTTCTTTCAGAAGCGGAAAACCTTTCACCGCAGCGGCACATAGCCCGCCTGGGCCACGGCCTTCTGGCCTTCCTCGCCCACCAGCCAGTCCACAAAGGCCTCGGTGTTGGCGTCGCCCTTGCGGTAGACGGCGTAATAGTTCACGGTGAAGGGATAGGCCCCGGACTGGAGGTTTTCCGCCGTGGGCGCCACGCCGTCGATGGCCAGCACCTTGATGCCGCTGTTCTCCACCAGGGTGTTGACGTAGTACAGATAGCTGTAGCCGATGGCGCCGGGGCCGTTGTCATAATTGCCGATCTGCCGCACCGCGTCGGACATGCCGTCGGAGACATAGTTGGGCTGAGCCTTCGCGATCTCCAGGCCGGCCATGACGAGCTCCTCCATGGCGGTCTGGCTGCCGCTGCCGTGGGGGCGCTGGTAGGCGTAGAGCTGCTGGGGCTGGCCGCCCAGATCCGCCCAGGTCTTGTGCTGCCCGGTGTAGATCTCCTGAATCTGCGAGACCGTCAGGCTGTCCACCGGGTTGGCCTCGTTGACCATGAACACAAAGGCGTCGCAGCAGAAGGGCACGTACACCAGCTCCACCCCGGCATCGGCCGCGGCCTGCCGCTCGTCGGCGTTGGGATAGGTGGCCAGCACGAGGTCGATGGGGTGGGTGTCGTCCATCATCACGCCCCGGCTCTTGATGGTCACCAGCGGATTGGGCTTGCCCTGCGTCAGCCGGTCGTAGGCGTAGGGGGTGGTGGAGAAGGTGACGAAGCCGTTCATGTCGCCTTCCTCCAGCCCCAGCCACTGCCGGGCCAGCTCCATGGCCATGGGCACGCAGACCGTGCTGCCGTCCATGCTGGGATACGTGCCCCAGGCGCTGATGTACAGGCCGTCATAGCCCGGCAGCGCGGTGATCTCTCCGAGCCGGAAGCGGTCGTCCGTTTCGACCTTCTGCCAGTCCTCGCCCTTGCTCACCGCCTGGTTGATCTGGCTCCAGGAGCCGGTGGGGGCGTCCTCCTCCCAGGCGTCTTCCTCCCAGTCATCCTCCTCTGAGGCATCCTCCTCCGCCCACGCGGGCAGCGCCAGCAGCAGGCAGGCCAGCAGCAAACTCCAAAAGCGTTTCATTCTTTCGTCTCCTCCTGTTCTTCCGGCACGATCCGCACCTGGTCCTGTCTCACCCAGCCGGTGTCCTCGCCGTCGGTGACCAGGACCCAGCTGCCGTCCTCGTCGAGGACCCTGACCTGGGTGCCGCCCGTCAGCTCCGCCAGGACCTCCGCGTCCGGTGCCTCCAGCAGCGGGACGTCCGCCATGAAATCGGCGTTGTACACGATGCCATACACGTTGTCCGTGCCGTCGGGGACCCGCGTGAGGTCCGCGTCCTGGATGGCGCAGCAGAATATGGCGTGGGATTTCGGGTCCTCAAAGCGGACAAACGCGCCGAACAGCGTGGACTTGTAGGTCCGGCCGTCCAGCGGGATGACCGTCTCCCAGGGCGTCCAGGAAGCGTAGTCCGGCAGGTGGTTCCACCAGACCGGCATGGGACTGCGGGGCCTGACCGCGGCGTAGGTGAACAGGGCCTCCGGGCGCAGATAGCGCACATCCGCGATGTCCGCCCAGCCGAGGATGCTTCCGTATCCGCTCGTGCCGCTGTAGATGCCGCCGAGCGGCTCATAGAGCGCCACGCGCCCGTTTTCATACAGGCCCATGTACACGGTTTTTCCCTGGCGATACCAGCGGCGGGCGCTTGCGGCATCCGCCGTTTCGTAGATGTTGACCAGGGTCTGCTTCTTCGCGCCGTCCGAGGTGAACACATAGGTCTCTTCCCCGTCCGCGGTGAACAGCCTGCCCGGCGCATTGACCCGGCCCACGCTGCCGGCCCCGGCGATGGTGTCGCCGTTGTCGCCCCGGAAGAGAGCGTCGTCCGCATAGTATTGCGTCCATCTGCCGTTCTCGTCCCTGTCGGCTTCCAGACCTTCCGGCAGGGAGACCAGCTCCAGGGAAACGCAGTCGTAAAAGACGTAGTGGCCGATCTCCTGCACGGTCAGCGGCAGGGCGATGGCCTGCAGATGGGTGCAGCCGGCAAAGCAGAAGTCTTCGAGGGTCTGCAGCCCGATGGGCAGGGAGACGGTCTGCAGGGCTTCGTTCCCGATGGACCGGATGCGCTCCACCCCGGCCGGCACGTCGTAGTGCGTGTCCTGCCGGCCGTTGGGGTAGTCGATCAGCGTCTTTCCGTCCTTGCTGAACAGCACGCCGTCCACGCTCCGCAGAGTGGGGTGGTCCGCCGGCACCTCGTAGGCCATCACCGTGCAGTCGTACAGGCTGCCCAGGATCACCTCAACGGGCAGGGTGGATTCGATGCGCAGCACGTCGAAGTCACAGTACACAAACGCGCCGTCCGCGAGCAGCTCCAGCCCGTCCGGTATGGTGAATGTCTCAAAATCGTGGCCGATGAAGGCCTCTCCGCCGATGCAGCGGAGCGTGGAGGGCAGGGATGCTTTGCTGAAATTCGTTTCATCATAAGAACGGTCAAACTGCGGCCCGTCCCGCCATTTGCTCTCCTCGTAGGGCTGGCCCTCGAACAGGAAGTCGGATTCCTCGACCCAGCCCAGGACGGTCACGCCCTCGGAGATCACCAGCGTGTCCCCGTCCACCCCGGCGACGCCGCTCTGTGCCAGCTCGGCCCAGGTCGCGTCGGGATCTTCCCACCAGTAGAGGTCGTTGTATCCTTCCGCTTCTTCCGACTCTTCGCCCAGGGAAACAACCGGGAGCAGCAGCAGGGCAAGGAGCACAGTCAACAGCCGTTTCACGAAGACACCTCCTTGCGGGTTTGATACGATTCTCAGTTAAATAATATAAATCAAGTAACGGTATGCGTCCGAAGGTCCAGGGCGATCGGAAAGCCCTGGTCGCGGTCCGCAGACCGCGAAACCCCTTTTCTTCCATTTAGCAAGCATAACCGAGACGCGTATTACTCCCCGGCCGGGCGCAGGGCGGAGAGCTCCACCCACAGCGCCGGCCGCACGCAGATGCCGGTCTCGTTGGCATACATATAGGTGTTGAGAACCCCGGCGGGGCTGATCATCATGGTGTAATAGCGCTCCTCGCCGCTGCTGCGGAGCCACCACCGCCCGGCGGCGCGGCCGTCGGTCTCGTCGCCGTCGCGGCTGTAGAAGGCGCCCTGCGCGAGGGCGTAATCCGTCGGCGCGCACACGCGGATGTCCCGGGTGCCCACATCGGCCATGTACTCGGCGTAGCTGAGGAGGAACAGCCGGTCTTCGGTGTCGTCGCTGGCCAGGGGGCGCTCCGGACGGGCCTGGGCGCCGCTGTTGTCCACATGGGTCAGCGGGATCGCGGCCTGCTCCTCGGGGCTGAAGGCCGCCTCGAGGAAGTCGGCGTTGAGCCAGGCCCGCAGGGAGCAGTCGACCCAGTTGACCCGGCCGCCCTTGTCGTGGAAGCGCCGGGTGTCCAGACCGTAGCGGGACAGCAGGAGGGCCCTGCCGGCCTCCTCGTCCACGCGCAGGACCAGCCAGTCGATCGGCTCGGGGCCATTGGCGGCGTCGTTGTCCTGCTCATAGCGGCCGAAGGTGACGCGGTCGCCGGCGTAAACAGCCGCGGCGTCGGGCTCCGGCGCGGCCTCCGCTGAAGCGTCCTCCGCGACGGTGTCCTCCGCGGCGGCGTATCCCAGGGCGGCCAGATCGACCCAGCAGCAGGGCCGGCCTACGCCGTAGGGATGCGAGATGTAGCAGGTGTCAATGGTGCCGTCCCAGTCCACCGCGCCGGCGTTGTTGGTGAAGGCTGGGCTCCGCAGCCAGTACCAGCAGGTGCGGCCTTCGCTGTACAGCGTTTCGCTGAAGTTGGCGTGGCGGCGGATATACTCCGTGCAGTAGCACTTGCGCTCCTCCGCCGTAGGGAGGTATTTCACGATCTCCGCGTAGCTGAGCGTAAAGATCCGGTCACGGGTGTTGTCGCCGGTGCGGACGGAGGGGTGGTCCGGGTCCTGCTGCTCGGCGCTCTCGTCCACCTCGGTGACGAAGATGGCGGCCTTCTCCGCGTCGGTGAAGGCGGTACCGAAAAAGTCGCCGTTCAGCGCGGTCCGCAGGGCGCTGTTGGCCCAGGTCTGCTTGTGGTTGTTGGCCGCATAGCTGGTGTGAACTAGGCCGTAGCGGGACAGCGCCAGGGCCCTGCCGCCGCGGATCTCCAGCACGAGCCATTCGATGGGCTCCGCGCCGTTGCCCTTGTTGTTGTCCTGCTCCCAGGTGCCGAAGGTGATCAGGTCCCCCGCGCGCACGGTGATGGCGTCCGGGTCCGCCGCCTCTGTGCCGGGCCGCGGCGCGCCGCACTCCGGGCAGAAGGACCGGGTGTTGCC
>CAMKAE010000163.1 GCA_946410395.1 uncultured Clostridia bacterium | reverse complement strand
GCGTGCCGGAGACGGGGGTCGAACCCGTATGCCATCGCTGGCGACGGATTTTGAGTCCGTTGCGTCTGCCAATTCCACCACTCCGGCTGGCAGGGTGGATTATAACACAGCGCCCGGGGAATTGCAAGGGCGGTGTTTGGCGCTGCGGTTTGTCACGGATGGGAGAAACCCGTCCGGAAAGACAAAATCCGAACATTATTCGAAATACAACTGGAAACATTCGCCAACAAACACCCCTCCGGGATGGAAGGATATGGTATGCGAATGGCCGGAAAAGCCATGCAAAAAGGCGGTTCTGCGCAATTCGCGTTTTTCTTTCCGCGGGGGCTTGACAAGGAAGCCGGTTTCGCATAGAATGAGGCGTAATGTTCGGAAAGGCGGTGAGGGCATGGCTTCCACCGGAACCCCTGGCAGCCGGATGCTTCCCTGCGCTTCCCGGACATTGAACCGAAGGGCGTGACCTTCAGGTCAGGCTCTTTTTGTGACCTGACGGCCGGAAAGGCTGCCGGGTCCGGAAAGGAAACCATGCGAAAAGTTGCGGTCATCATGGGCTCGGACAGCGATCTGCCGGTGCTCAAACCCTGCATGGACCAGCTCAGAAAGCTGGAGATCCCCTTTGAGGCCCATGTGTACTCGGCGCACCGGACGCCGGACGCGGCGGCGGCCTTCGCGGCGGCGGCGCGGGCGAACGGCTTCGGCGTGCTGATCGCGGCGGCCGGGAAAGCGGCTCATCTGGCCGGTGCCCTGGCAGCCCGGACCACGCTGCCGGTGATCGGGATTCCGGTGAAAGGCTCCGCGCTGGATGGGCTGGACGCCCTGCTGTCCACGGTGCAGATGCCCTCGGGCATGCCGGTGGCCACAGTGGCCATCGACGGCAGCGCCAACGCGGCCCTGCTGGCGGCCCAAATCCTGGCGGTGGAGGACGAAGCCCTGGCCGGACGCCTGCAAACACTCCGGGACGAACAGACCGCCGCCGTGCTGCGCAAGGACGCGGCACTGACCCTTGACTGAACGGGAGGAACAAACGTTATGAAGAAACTTGAACAGCTCTATGAAGGCAAAGCCAAGAAGGTTTTCGCCACCGACGACCCCGGCCTGGTGATCGTGGACTACAAGGACGATGCCACCGCCTTCAACGGCCTCAAGAAGGGCACCATCGAGGGCAAGGGCGTCATCAACAACCGGATGACCAACTTCCTGATGAAAATGCTTGAAAAGAACGGCGTGCCGACCCACTTTGTGGAGGAAATCTCCGACCGGGAGACCCTGGTGAAGAAGGTGGAGATCGTGCCGCTGGAGGTCATCGTGCGCAACGTGGCCGCCGGTAGCCTGTCCAAGCGCCTGGGCCTGGAGGAGGGCACTCCCCTGCGCCGCACGGTGCTGGAGTACTGCTATAAGAACGACGACCTGGGCGATCCCATGGTCAACGAGTACCACATCGCCGCCATGGGCTGGGCCGATGATCAGACCATGAAGAACATCGCGGCCTATGCTCTGAAGGTCAACGAGCTGCTGCTCCGCTATTTTAAGCCCCTGCACGTGGACTTGATCGACTTCAAGCTGGAGTTCGGCAAGACCGCCGACGGCACCCTGGTGCTGGCGGACGAGATCAGCCCCGACACCTGCCGCTTCTGGGATTCCGATACCCACGAAAAACTGGATAAGGACCGCTTCCGCCGCGATCTGGGCGGCGTGGAAGAGGCCTACGCAGAGATCAGCCACCGCCTGCTGGGCGAGTGAGCCTGCGCATCTGCCCCGCCTGCCTGACCATACAGCCGGACCGGCGGGGTCTTATTTGTCACAGAATGTGAGGGAGGCTTCCATGTTTCAGTCTGACAAGCTCCACGAGGAATGCGGCGTCTTCGGCATCTATCGCCGCAGCGGCACCGGCGTCATCGACGAGACCTACCACGCCCTGTACGCCCTGCAGCACCGCGGCCAGGAGAGCTGCGGCATCGCGATCAACCGCGACGGCGTCATCACCTGCCACAAGGATGTGGGCCTGGTGACCGACGTGTTCACCCGCGACCGGATGAGCAAGATGGTCGAGGGCGAGATGGCCGTGGGCCACTGCCGCTACGGCACCACCGGCAACCTGACCAGCGCCAACGCGCAGCCGCTGCTGGTGAACCACCTCAAGGGCGCCATGGCCCTGTGCCACAACGGCAACCTCACCAACGCGGCCTTCCTGCGGGAGCGCTTTGAGATGAGCGGCGCCATCTTCCACACCACCACCGACAGCGAGGTCATCGCCTACGCCATCACCCAGCAGCGGCTCATGACGCCCTCCATCGAGGCCGCCGTGCGCGCCGCCATGGAGATCATTGAGGGCGCTTATTCCCTGGTGGTGATGAGCGCCACCAAGATGATCGCCGCCCGCGATCCCCACGGCTTCCGCCCCCTGTGCATGGGCAGGATCGGCGAGGACGTGGTCTTCGCCAGTGAAACCTGCGCCCTGGCCGCGATCGGTGCGGAGTTTGTCCGCGACATCGAACCCGGCGAGATGGTGGTCGTCACCCGGGACGGCGTGACCGCCTGGCCGCCGCTGGTGCGGGGCCGCAAGGGACTGTGCGTCTTTGAGTACATCTACTTCGCGCGGCCCGACTCCGTGGTGGACGGGGTCTCCGTGCATGAGGCCCGGGTCACCGCGGGCCGGCTGCTGGCCCGCTCCCACCCCGTGGAGGCGGACGTGGTCATCGGCGCGCCGGACTCCGGCCTGGACGCCGCCCTGGGCTACAGCTACGAGAGCGGCATCCCCTACGGCATCGGCCTGATCAAGAACAAGTACATCGGCCGGACCTTCATCCAGCCCACCCAGAAGGAGCGCTCCGACAGCGTCCGCATCAAGCTCAACGCCGTCTCCGCCACTGTGAAGGACAAGCGGGTGGTGCTGGTGGACGACTCCATCGTCCGGGGCACGACCTCCGCCCGCGTGATCCGCATCCTCCGCGAGGCCGGGGCGAAGGAGGTGCACGTGGTCTTCTCCGCGCCGCCCTTCCGCCATGCCTGCTACTTCGGCACGGATGTGGACGACGAGGGGACCCTGATCGCCAACCTGCACACCGAGGACGAGATCTGCGAGATCATCGGCGCGGATTCCATCGGCTTCCTGCGGATGGAGGACCTGGATAAGCTGACCGGCGACAAGCAGATGGAGATGTGCAAGGGCTGCTTCAACGGCGACTATCCCGTTCCGGCCCCTGTGCGGCAGGCAAAACACACCTTTGAGATCCCGCTGTCCCAGGCCAAGGAGGAGAAAGCATGAAAAGCGAGAGCGCCAGCTACAAGGACGCGGGAGTGGACATCACCGCCGGCTATCGGGCTGTGGAGCTGATGAAGGCGCACGTGGCGCGCACCGCCGTTCCCGGCGTGGTGGAGGGCATCGGCGGCTTCGGCGGGCTGTTCGCGCCGCAGCTGCAGGGCATGAAGGAGCCGGTGCTGGTCTCCGGCACCGACGGCGTGGGCACCAAGCTCAAGCTCGCCTTCCTGCTGAACCGCCATGACACCGTGGGCATCGACTGCGTGGCCATGTGCGTCAACGACGTGATCTGCTGCGGAGCCGCGCCGATGTTCTTCCTGGACTACATTGCCTGCGGCCGCAACGTGCCGGAGGTCATCGCGGACATCGTGGCCGGGGTGGCGGAGGGCTGCGTGCAGGCCGGCTGCGCCCTGATCGGCGGCGAGACCGCGGAGCATCCCGGCATGATGCCCGAGGATGAGTACGACCTGGCGGGCTTTACCGTGGGTGTGGTGGACCGGGAGCGCATCATCGACCGGGAGACGACCCGGCCCGGGGACGTGCTCATCGCCCTGCCCTCCTCCGGCGTGCACTCCAACGGCTTCTCCCTGGTGCGCAAGGCGTTCCGCATCGGCGAGGGCGGGGAAAACCGCCGCTTTGCCGAACTCGACAAGCCGCTGTGGGAGACCCTGCTGACCCCCACAAAGATCTATGTGAAGCCCGTGCTGGCCCTGCTGCGGGAGATTCAGCCCCGGGGCATCAGCCACATCACCGGCGGCGGCTTCTATGAGAACATCCCGCGGTGCCTGCCCGAGGGCTGCGCGGCGAAGATCGAGAAGGCCGCCATCCGCACCCCCGCCATCTTCGGCCTGATCGCGAAGGAGGGCAAGGTGCCGGAGCGGGACATGTTCAACACCTACAACATGGGCGTGGGCATGACGATCACCGTGGCCGCGGCGGACGCGGACCGGGCTCTGGCGCTCCTGCGGGAGGGCGGCGAGCCGGACGCGTACGTCCTGGGCGAGATCGTCGCGGGCGAGAAGGGGGTCATCCTGTGCTGAGAACCGCCGTGCTGGTGTCCGGCGGCGGCACCAACCTGCAGGCCATCCTCGACGCGAAGGCCGCCGGGCGGATCCCCGATGCGGAGATTGCCCTGGTCATCGCCTCCAACCCCGGGGCCTACGCCCTGGAGCGCGCGAAGCAGGCCGGCGTCCCCGGCGTCGTGGTGCAGAAGGCGAAGGGCGAGGCGATCGAGGCCTACGGGGAGCGGCTGCTGGCGGTCCTGCGGGAGAACCGCATCGGCCTGTGCGTGCTGGCCGGCTTCCTGACCATCCTGCCGGAGAACGTGATCCGGGCGTATGACCACCGGATCCTGAACATTCACCCCAGCCTCATTCCCTCCTTCTGCGGGAAGGGCTTCTACGGGCTGAAGGTCCACGAGGCGGCCCTGAGTTACGGCGTGAAGGTCACCGGCGCCACGGTGCACTTCGTCAACGAGATCCCCGACGGCGGGGAGATCATCGCCCAGAAGGCCGTGTACATCCGGCCCGACGACACCCCCGAAACCCTGCAGCGCCGGGTGATGGAGGAAGCGGAATGGGTGCTGCTGCCCGCGGCGGTGGAGGATGTGGCGAAGGAAATTCGGAATTCGGAATTCGGAATGCGGAATTTGGAATTGTGAGCGTGGTACGGCAGGGAGAATGCTGATGCCGGGGCTGCCGCATCCGGCGCGGCGTTACCTCATCCGGCGCTGCGTTACCTCATCCGGCGCTGCGGCGCCACCTTCCCCTAAAGGGGAAGGCAAAGGGTTGTAAAGTAACCAAAGGCCTTCCCCTTCAGGGGAAGGGGGACCGCTTGCGGTGGATGAGGTCATCCATGTGCGCTTGCGG
>CAMKAE010000162.1 GCA_946410395.1 uncultured Clostridia bacterium | reverse complement strand
GGCCTGCTTCTTCTGGTAATCCTCGATGGCCGCGTGGATCGCCTGCTCCGCCAGCATGGAGCAGTGCATCTTCACCGGGGGCAGACCGTCCAGGGCCTCGGCCACGGCCTGGTTGGTGAGCTGCAGGGCCTCTTCGATGCGCTTGCCCTTCACCATCTCGGTGGCCATGGAGGAGGTGGCGATCGCCGCGCCGCAGCCGAAGGTCTTGAACTTCACGTCCGTGATGACGCCGTCCTCCACCTTGATGTCCATCTTCATGATGTCGCCGCACTTGGGGTTGCCCACGGTGCCGCTGCCGCTGGCGTTCTCGATCTCGCCGACATTGCGGGGATTGCTGAAGTGATCGATGACTTTATCGGAATACATGATAATCCTCCTTCACGGTCAGGCATTGCGCCGGGGGCAGTAGAAAGTGTCGTCGGAGACGGTGGACGTCTCGGCATTGAGCACGCTCATGGCGCGCAGGTCGGACACGATGCCGGGCAGGACCTCCAGCACCTTGTCGATGTCGGCCTCGGTGG
The DNA here is from genome assembly GCA_946410395.1 of uncultured Clostridia bacterium. GTDB lineage: Bacteria > Bacillota > Clostridia > Christensenellales > Aristaeellaceae > RUG11272. The sequence goes on along the minus strand of CAMKAE010000162.1, from coordinate 4,646 downwards.
TGTCGGTGCCCAGGGTCATGCGCAGGGAGCCGTGGGCCACCTCGTGGGGGAGGCCGATGGCCAGCAGCACGTGGCTCGGATCCAGGCTGCCGGAGGTGCAGGCCGAGCCGCTGGAGGCCGCGATGCCCGCCAGATCCAGCCGCAGCAGCATGCTCTCGCCCTCGATGTAGCGGACGGACACGTTGACGTTGTTGGGCAGACGCTCGGTGCGGGAGCCATTGACCCGCACGTCCGGGATCCGCTCCAGGATGCCGTCCATGAGCCTGTCGCGCAGGGCCGCGGTCTTTGCGGCCTTCGCCTCCAGGTCCGCGGTGGCCAGCTCGATGGCCTTGCCGATGCCCACGATGCCCGGCAGATTCTCGGTGCCGGCCCGCTGGCCCCGCTCCTGGGCGCCGCCGTGGATCAGGGTGTCGATCCGCACGCCCCGGCGGATGTACAGCGCGCCGATGCCCTTGGGGCCGTGGAACTTGTGCCCGGACATGGACAGCATGTCGATGTTCATGGCCTGCACGTCCAGCGGGATGGCGCCGACAGCCTGCACGGCGTCGGTGTGGAAGAGGATCTTGTGCGCCCGGGCCACCTTGCCGATCTCCGCGATAGGCTCGAGGGTGCCGATCTCGTTGTTGGCGGCCATGACCGTGATCAGAATGGTCTGGTCCGTGATCGCGGCCTCCACCTGCTCGGGCGTCACCCGGCCCTCGCTGTCCACGGGGAGGTAGGTCACGGTGAAGCCGTTCTTCTCCAGCCACTGGCAGGTGTGCAGCACCGCGTGATGCTCGATGGCGGTGGTGATGATGTGGTTGCCCTTCTTGCGGTTGGCGAAGGCTGTGCCCTTGATGGCCCAGTTGTCGCTCTCGGAACCGCCTGCGGTGAAATAAATCTCCTGGGGGTTGGCGTTGATGGCCGCGGCCACCTGCCTGCGGGCCGCCTCGATGGCCTTGCGGGCGTCCCGGCCCGTGGCGTGCACGCTCGAGGGATTGCCATAGTGCTCGGTGAAGTAGGGCAGCATGGTCTCCAGCACGGCGGGGGATACCGCGGTGGTGGCAGCGTTGTCCAGGTAAATGCTGTTCATGGTTCCGTCTCCTTTTTTTGTGTATCGGCCAACACCCCGGCCAGGGTGATGCTGTCCAGCAGCCCGTTCATCTGTTCGGAAAGCTGGTGCCAGACCGCCCGCGTGTCGCAGTGCTCCTTCTGGCAGCAGGCGGCGGAGTCCGTGGCGCAGTCGCAGAAGCGCACCGGGCCCTCCGTGGCGGTGATGACCTCGCCCACGGTGATCTCCTCCGGGCTCCGGGCCAGGCTGTAGCCCCCCTGGGCGCCCCGGGAAGTGTTCACCAGGCCGGCCTTGCGCAGCGCGCTCAGCAGCTGCTCCAGGTAATCCGGCTGGATCCCGGTCTCCGCCATGCTCCGCAGGCAGACCGGATCACCGCCGTAGCGTTTCGCCAGGAAGAGCATGGCCGTCAGCCCATACCGGCCCTTTGTGGACAGCTTCATCCGCCTCTGCCTCCATTTCCGACAATTTTGATCGGGTTTCCTTGCGTATCATAGCATACCTGACCTTTTTTGTCAACAATCAGGGCAAAGAAAATCCGCGCCGCTCAGCAGACGCGGATTTCGCCGTATTTCACAGGAAAGGGATCATTGCTCCGGCTGCAGAACACCGAGCTCAATCGCAAGCCGATAGGAGCCTTCGGCCAGCGCTTCCGCCAGCTGCTGCTGGTGCTCCGGAATCGACAGCAAAACATCGTCCTGCACATTGCTCATGAAGCCGAGCTCCACCAGGAAGCAGGGCATCTTTGCCCAATTGTTGCCGACATAGCTGTCCGACGTGCTGATTCTGGGATGCACGCCGCGTCCCTCTGCCGCCTTTTCCGCCAGCGCGTCCCGGATCAGCGTGGCATACTGTCCGTACGTCTCATGATCCGCCACCTCCTGCGCATAGCTGGAGTGGAAGGGATAGATGACCGAGAAGCCGCGGAGTTTCGGGTCTGAGTTCAGGTCTCCGTGGAGGCGGAACATGATATGCGCTCCGCCGTCGTTGGCGGCGCCGACCCGATCGAGGTTGCTGATCCGGATCGCCTCCGTCTCCCGGGTCATGATCACCGTGGCGCCCTGACGGAGCAGCTCATCCCGCAGGATATAGGCGCATTCCAGCATGACGATGGATTCGCGGCGATTGGTGACCGTGCCCTCCGCCATGCCGCCGATGGTACTGCCCATGCCACTCAGACCCGGCCCCAGCGGTTCGGCATGTCCGCCCGGAACATTCTGATGTCCCGCATCCACGCAGATGACGACACCCTTCAGCCGGCCGTCCTGCGCAGGCTCAAACACCTTCTGCTCCAGCGTGTATCCCCGGGTTGTCTTCTCTTCCGCCAGCTTGGTTCTGTTTTTGCCGGAGACAAGCGTGATATAGACGTTGCTCTGGTTATAGGTATACGGGAGGCTCAGCACGCCATCGTACACATACGCCTCGTCCGGGTAGAGGATCACACTGCCGGTTTCGCGGACCGTGCGGTATTTGAGCGTCACGCTTCCGTGTCCTTCGGCGGTAAAGTGATAGGCCACGCCGCCGTCAACCGGCGTCAGCACGAGATCCCGGACGCCGCGGCGCTTTTCGGCAAAGGGCAGGGCCTGCCCTTCCGGCATGGGCGTTCCGGGATAATCCACCCGGACCTTGTCCCGGTCCTTCAGCTCAATGTTCTGTGTTTTCACGGTGAGCTTGCAGGGCTGATAGGAGCACTGAAGCGTCCCCTCGCCCGAAAAGTGGCCGTCTTCGCTGTATAGGGTGAACCATCCGGTTTCATCCTGCGTGGAAAAGCGCACGACGGCAAAGTGGCTGTCTGCCATTGTAAAATCAACGGTGAATTTTCCCGGAGCCGTCTCCACCTGCAGATCATCCGCGCAGGCTGCCGTTGTGCCCAGCAGCAGCACCAGCAAGGATACGATCAACGCGCTGATCCAGTGTTTCATCGATTTACCGCACCTCCCATTCCGCTCTTATTCTATAACATTCGCACAACATTTGTCAAGAAAACCCGCACCCCTGGCAGGGGTGCGGGTAAAAAGGGAAACGGATCAGTACATGCCGCCCATGTCGCCGCCCGCGGGAGCCGGCGGGGTGGGTTCGGGGATGTCCGCCACCAGGCTCTCGGTGGTCAGCACCATGGCCGCCACGCTGGCCGCGTTCTGCAGGGCGGAACGGGTCACCTTGGTGGGGTCGATGATGCCGCGCTCCACCAAGTCCACATACTCGTCCTTCAGGGCGTCGTAGCCATAGCCGGTCTTCTTGGCGTTGCGGCGCTTGTAGCTCTTGACGTTTTCCACGACCACGGAGCCGTCCACGCCGGCGTTGGCCGCGATCTGGCGGATGGGCTCCTCCAGGGCGCGCAGGATGATCTGAACGCCGGTCTTGGCGTCGCCGGTGTACTTGCTCTCAATGGCCTTCACGGCGGGCAGGGTGTTCAGCAGGGCGATGCCGCCGCCGGGCACGATGCCTTCCTCGGTGGCCGCGCGGGTGGCCGCCAGGGCGTCCTCGATGCGCAGCTTGCGCTCCTTCATCTCCACCTCGGTGGCAGCGCCGACCTGGATGACGGCCACGCCGCCGGCCAGCTTGGCCAGGCGCTCCTGCAGCTTCTCCCGGTCATAGTCGGAGGTTGTCTCCTCGATCTGGGCGCGGATCTGGGCGACGCGGGCATTGATGGCGTTCTTGTCGCCCTCACCGCCGACGATGGTGGTGTTCTCCTTGGTGACCTTCACCTGGCGGGCGGTGCCCAGCACATCCAGGCCCGCGTCCTGCAGCTCCATGCCGGTCTCAGAGGAGATCACGGTGCCGCCGGTGAGGATGGCGATATCCTGCAGCATTTCCTTGCGGCGGTCGCCGAAGCCGGGGGCCTTGACGGCCACGCAGGTGAAGGTGCCGCGCAGCTTGTTCACCACCAGGGTGGACAGGGCCTCGCCCTCCACGTCCTCGGCGATGATCAGCATCTTCTTGCCAGTCTGCACGACCTGCTCGAGCAGGGGCAGGATCTCCTGGATGTTGGAGATCTTCTTGTCGGTGATCAGGATCAGCGGGTTGTCCAGCACGGCTTCCATCTTCTCGGTATCGGTGACCATGTAGGCGGAGGCATAGCCGCGGTCGAACATCATGCCCTCGGTGGTGGTCATGCCGGTGTTCATGGTCTTGCTCTCTTCCACGGTGATGACGCCGTCGGCGCCCACGGTCTCCATGGCGTCGGAGATCAGCTTGCCGACCGTCTCATCGGAGGCGGAGATGGAGGCGACCTGCGCGATGGCCTGCTTGCCGGCGATGGGCTGGCTCATCTCCTTCAGGGCGTTCACAGCCGTCTCGGTGGCGGCCTCGATGCCCTTCTTCAGCACCATGGGGTTGGCGCCGGCTGCCAGATTCTTGAGGCCCTCACGGATGATGGCCTGAGCCAGCAGGGTGGCGGTGGTGGTGCCGTCGCCGGCCACGTCGTTGGTCTTGGTGGAGACTTCCTTCACCAGCTGGGCGCCCATGTTCTCAAAGGGATCCTCCAGCTCGATTTCCTTGGCGATGGTCACACCGTCGTTGGTGATCAGCGGCGCACCGTACTTCTTGTCCAGCACCACGTTGCGGCCCTTCGGGCCCAGGGTGATCTTCACGGTGT
>CAMKAE010000161.1 GCA_946410395.1 uncultured Clostridia bacterium | reverse complement strand
GAGGCCTATCAGATCCCCGGCCTCCCCGACGAGCAGCGGGAGTACATCCGCAGCCGCTGGTACAAGATTTAACCGTTCCTTCGCCCCATCGGAGCACAGCGCTCCGGTGGGTTTTTTTCGGACTTGCGCATCGCAGCCTGAGAAATAAAGAAAAACCGCCGGAAAAGGCTTGCATTTCCGCTGTTTTTATGTTATATTGCCCAAGAATACGCACCTCTGCCCTTCAGGCGCTTGTGCCGGGTGACCGGTGGCGGCCTGTGAAAAGGCGGGGGGTGGAAAAAACAAGGAGGGTATTCACCATGGCAGTCATTTCCATGAAGCAGCTGCTGGAAGCCGGTGTCCACTTTGGCCACCAGACCCGGCGCTGGAACCCGAAGATGGCGCAGTACATCTTCACCGAGCGCAACGGCATCTACATCATCGACCTGCAGAAGACCGTCAAGAAGGTCGACGAAGCCTACAGCTTCGTGCGCGACGTGGCCATGAGCGGCAAGAGCGTGCTGTTCGTGGGCACCAAGAAGCAGGCCCAGGAGTCCATCAAGTCCGAAGCCGAGCGCTGCAACATGTTCTACGTCAACAACCGCTGGCTGGGCGGCATGCTGACCAACTTCCGCACCATCCGCACCCGGGTGGACCGCCTCAACCAGATCGACAAGATGGAAGAGAGCGGCCAGTTCGACGTCCTGCCCAAGAAGGAAGTCGCCAAGCTGGTGCACGAGCGCGAAAAGCTCGAGGAAAACCTGGGCGGCATCCGTGAGATGAAGAAGCTGCCCGGCGCGATGTTCGTCGTGGATCCCCGCAAGGAGCACATCGCCGTGGCCGAGGCCCGGAAGCTGAACATCCCGATCGTGGGCATCGTGGACACCAACTGCGATCCCGACGAGATCGACTACGTGATCCCCGGCAACGATGACGCCATCCGCGCCGTCAAGCTGATCGCCTCCAAGATGGCCGACGCCGTGCTGGAAGGCAAGCAGGGCGAGCAGGCCGAGCCCGAAGCGCCCGCCGCCGAGGAGAAGCCCGAAGCGTAACCGTATCGCATGAGACAGGTGCGCAGAATGCACCTGTTTTTCGACCCCCGGCACCCGGGAGAAAGAAGGAATTATTATGGCTGAGATTACCGCCGCCCTGGTCAAGGAGCTGCGCGAGCGCACCAACGCGGGCATGATGGACTGCAAAAAGGCACTGGTCGCCTCCGAGGGCGACATGGACAAGGCCATCGACTGGCTGCGCGAAAAGGGCCTGGCCCAGGCGGCCAAGAAGGCCAGCCGCATCGCCGCTGAGGGCGTTGTGGCCAAGTATGTCTCCCCCTGTGGCTGCACCGGCGTCATCGTCGAGGTCAACTGCGAGACCGACTTCGTGGCCAAGACCGACAACTTCCTGGCCTTCGCCAACAACGTGGCCAAGCACATCGCCAAGGCGGATCCCGCCGACGTGGAGGCCCTGATGGCCCAGAAGTTCGTCGACGACGAGAGCAAGACCATCGAGGATCTGGTGTCCGAGGCCACCGTGGCCATCGGCGAGAAGATCTCCGTGCGCCGCTTCGTCCGCTATAAGACCGACGGTGTCGTGGACGCCTACATTCACCTGGGCGGCAAGGTGGGCGTGCTGGTGGATGTCTCCACCGACGAGACCGGCAAGGGCAGCGATGACGTGAAGCAGTTCGCGCACGACCTGGCCCTGCAGATCGCCGCGGCCAAGCCCGAGGCTGTCCGCCGCGAGGAAGTGGACCCCGAGAAGCTGAACAAAGAGCGCGAGATCCAGCGCACCAAGTTCCTGGAAGAGGGCAAGCCCGAGAAGATCGTCGACCGCATCGTCGATGGCCAGATCGAGAAGTACTACAAGGAAGTCTGCCTCCTGGAGCAGGCCTTCGTCAAGGATCCCGACAAGAGCATCAAGGGCCTGATGGCCGAAATCTCCAAGAAGACCGGCGCGCCGCTGGATGTGGTTCGCTTTGCCCGCTTCGAGCGCGGCGAAGGCATCGAGAAGCGCAAGGACGATCTCGCCGCGGAGATCGCCGCCATGCAGAAGGCGTAATCATGCCCCATCTCCCGTCTGACCGAAAGGCCGGACGGGATTTTCAATAAAAATCTTCTTTGCCTGGAACAGGATGCCATTTCCGGTCGTTACATAGGTGACAGAGAAAACAGCGCGACGCGCTGATAAAGAGGTGGCTATCATGCGGAAAACAAAGCGGTTCCTCTGGAACAGTCTCCTGGTACTGGGCATGATCTGCCTGGTGCTGCTCGCCAGCGGCAGCGCCCGGGCGGATTCCCCCTACAACATTGAGGGCAGCAACGGCAGCAAGGTCTTTTATGTCACCACCAATGGCAGCTGCACGCTGACCTTCGCGCAGGACTACGGCACCTTCATGTATCAGACCGGCGCCACCACCGCCAAGGGCTGGGGCCGCTTCCACATCAGCTATTCCCTCGGCGGCTCCTACAAGTATAACCTGGACTGGAAGCGCGACACGGGCACGAGCACCTTTATGATGACGCTGCCACAGGCCGGCCAGTACACCATCACCGTCACGCCCTACACCACCGCGGAGATGCGCACGGAGGTCTCCGCCTTCGGCTACTGGACTTCCTATCCGTCCTGGTCCCTGACCGGCGTCAGCAACGGAACGGCCTCGCTCACCGCGCCGGTGAGCAGCAAGAGTGTCCAGGTGTATTACAAGGACTTCTCCGGCAATGTGCTGCAGACCCGCACCGTCAGCTGCAAGACCGGCGCCAACAGCATTACCGCCCCGTCCACGATCACCTACGGCGGCGCGCAGTACACCCTGGTCAGCGCCGCCACGCAGACGGTCACCCTGTACTCGGGCGGCACCCTCTCTCCCGCCTCGCTGACTTTCTACTATAACAGGACCAGCACGCCCACCCCCGTGCCCAAGGCCAACTGCACGGTGTATTACAAGGATTTCTCCGGCAGCATCCTGCAGACACGGCTCGTCTCCTGCTCCGTGGGTAACAACACGATTTCCGCTCCCGGCAGCATCACCTACGGCGGCGCGTCTTACAATCTGGCCAGCGCCGGCAGCCAGACGGTCACCATGAACGCAGCCGGCGTGCTCTCCCCCACCTCCGTCACCTTCTACTACAGCAAGGTGGCCACCCCCACGCCCAAGCCCGTCACCGCCAACCTGACGGTCTATTACCGCGACTTCTCCGGCAACATCCTGCAGACCCGCATCGTGACCTGCACGCAGGGCACCAACAACATCACGGCCCCCTCCAGCGTCACCTACGGCGGCGCGCAGTACACCCTGTCCGGCAGCAGCACCCAGACCGTCACCCTGTATTCCAGCGGCAACATGTCCGCCACCTCCGTCACCTTCTATTACAGCAAGGTGGCAACCCCCACCCCGATGCCCACCAGCGCCACGTGCATGGTGTACTACTATGACAGCACCGGGCGGAACCTGAGCTCCCGCTCTGTGACCTGCACCCTGGGCACCAACAACATCACGGCGCCCTCGAGCGTCACCTACGGCGGCGCGCAGTATGACCTGATCTCCCCGGCTACCCAGACCGTGACCATGTACTCCAACGGCTCCCTGTCCGCCAACAGCCTCTCCTTCTACTACAGCAAGCGCGCGACGCCCACGCCCTATGTCCCCACCACCGCCGAGTGCACGGTTTACTACCGCACCAGCAGCGGCAACATCCTGCAGACCCGCTCCGTGACCTGCACCATGGGCAACAACAACGTCACCGCGCCGGGCACCCTCACCTACAGCGGCGTGCAGTACAACCTGATCTCCCCGGCCACCCAGACCGTGACCATGTACTCCAACGGCGCCCTGTCCACCAACAGCGTGACCTTCTACTACAGCCAGCAGGCGGCCACAGGCGCGGTGACCATCCGGCAGATCGACACGGCCAGCCGGGCCACCATCACCAGCCGCACGGAGACCCTCTCCACCGGCACCCACACGGTCTACGCAGGGTCCACGCCCTCCGGCTACACGCCCGTTGGCAGCACCTCCGCCACCGTCACGGTCACCAGCACCGGCGCCGTGAGCCCCTCCGTGGTGACCTTTGAGTACAAGCGCAACGGTTCCGTGGATCCCATCACCCCGCCGCCCTCCGCCGGCGGCCGCGTCTACCCCTCCTCCTGGGACACCCAGTTCAAGCCGGGCACGTCCAAGAGCGAGCGCTCCATCTCCACCCTGCCCCGCATTGAGGACGACAGCCTCTACACTTCCTTCTACTACACCATGTGGAGCAGCGAGAAGAGCGACGACATTCCGGAACTGACCGCCTTCTTCAACGGCCAAACGGTCTCCTCCATCGGCATCGTCCCGGGCGATGTCACCAGCGAAAACAGCTACTACAGCAAGGCCAAGCCCTGCAACGCCACCGTGGTCGTCACCTGTGACCAGGGCAGGGTCACCAAGGACATCACCATCCGTGTCGGTTACACCACCAAAGAACAGACCTTCAGCCTCGGCACCTGCACTGGCGTCACCCGGATTGATATCTTCTTCCGGGGCGTCAACATCGGCCAGGACGGTGACACCAAGTACGAAGTCCATGTGTCGGAACTGCACTTCTACAACTGATCTGTTCTTTTCCCCCGGCGCTGCGGCAAACCCGCGGCGCCGGTTTTTCTGTGCGCGCAAAATGGCGGTCAGGCGCTGTGCGATTCTCCTTTCGGTTGGCAAAATCCAAATGAAAGCATCGTTTTCGCTTGCTTTTTTTGAAATAGTCCTTTTTTCTGCTAAACCTGCTAAGCGAAACCTCATCCGCCGCTGCGGCAGTCTCTGCGAGTAAGGGCAAGGCTGAGGGTGACTGCGGGGCGCCGCTTGCTGCGCCCCTCTCTCTGCCATTCCCTCATTTGGCATTCTGATCAAAGACTCGTATGATACCCCCAAAACGACAAAAAGCTGCCGCACAACGTCATGGCCATGCGGCAGTGGTTGTTTTTCAGTCCGAGCGTATTTCCGTTTTTCCGTCGTCGCGCGCCGCGCTCACAGCCGCGCCACGCCGCTGTCCCGGGCCGCCTGTGCCACCGCCTGGGCCACCGCGGGGCCCACCCGCTTGTCAAAGGCCGCGGGCAGGATGTAGGTGGCGGAAAGCTCCGCGTCGGAGACCAGGGCCGCCAGCGCGTGGGAGGCCGCGATCTTCATCTCCCGGTTGATGTCCCGGGCCCGCACGTCCAGCGCGCCCCGGAACAGGCCGGGGAAGACCAGCACGTTGTTGATCTGGTTCGGATGGTCGCTGCGGCCGGTGCCCACCACCGCCGCGCCGGCGGCCAGCGCGTCGT
>CAMKAE010000160.1 GCA_946410395.1 uncultured Clostridia bacterium | reverse complement strand
GGGGGTTTCCTCAGCGGGAACTTCCTCAGCAGGGGCTTCCTCGGCGGTGCTCGCCGCCTCGACCATGCTCATGTCGACGATTGTGCCAGTGCTCTTGACCTCGGCGAAGCTGCCGACGCATACGAGCGTCATGGCCAGCGCCAGGATCAGGGAAACGATCGGGAACAGTTTCCTGCGCATATGAAATTCCTCCTTCATTTTTCCGGCGGTTTGCCGCGCGGATTGTGAGTGTTTCTCCGGACGGGCATACAGGTGTCCGGACAGACCTTGCTATCATTATAGCGCGACAAATGAGAGAAATCCATAGGGAAAAAAGCGAAATCTATATACACAAAACGGATGCGGAATACCAAAACAGGACAGCGCGGCGCGGAAGGCCGGCTGTCCTGTTGGGCGTCTCAGCGGAACTGCGTGTAGTAGAGGTTCGGCAGGATCTTTCTCCCCAGGCTCAGCCAGCCGTAGGGCACGGTGATGCCCGAGGCGTAGGGGAAGAAGAGGATGAAGGCTGCGAGCACGAGGGCCATGAAGCAGCCGAAGACGATCCAGCCTGCGAGGTGATGCTTCTGCCAGACGGCGTCCAGCAGCATGGCGGTGCAGAGGATCACGAAGGGCACCGAGGCAAAGTAGTGGTAAATGTAGGTGCCGCGGGGCACGAGCACCCAGGGCAGGAACTGGGCCAGCAGGCCGATGAGGAGGAAAGCCCGGGACACGTCCCGGTCCGCCCCCTCCAGGTGCCAGGTGTCCAGGCTGACACCCACCCGGTAGCGGTGATTCAGCAGCCATCCCGCCGCCACGAAGGCGACCCCCAGCAGGCCGGTCCACCACACCGCCGGGTTGCCCAGGCAGAAGATCGAATAGCTCATGCCCTCGGGTACGTAGGCGGCGGAGGCGTAGTACATGGGCTTGCCGATGACGGGCCACTGGTACCAGGGGGAGTAGTAGGGGTGATCCATGCCCAGTCCGGGCTGGCCGTGGTAATTGTACATGTTGACCTGCTCCTGCACGGTCCGGCTCAGGAAATCCGCACAGGCGTCCCACAGGCCGTGGAGCCGCTCCGTGAGCGGGAGCGCGCTGTCGCGCCAGGCGGCGATGCCGTTCAGCTCCGTGTAGGCGAAGAAGGGAATGTAGCACAGCAGGTAGATCGCCAGCGGCACCAGGACGAAAAAGGCCACACAGCACAGGCTCAGCAGCAGCAGACGCCATGGCAGCCGCCGGGCGATGAAGCGCAGCCGCGTATCCGGCGGGGCTTCAAGCGGGGGGTCGGCTTCCGCGCCCATACGCCTGCGTGCCCGGGAAGCGTTCAGCAGCCAGCGTCCGCAGGTCCAGAAGTACAGCACGGCCAGGCCGGCGCCGGCATAGAGGCCGATCCATTTGGCTGCGATGGCACAGCCGATGGAGAGGCCGCTCAGGCCCAGCCACAGCACCGCTTTGCCGAAGACCCTGTGGGAGGGATTGCCCAGGTCCAGCTGCATGAAGCACAGCATAAAGTAGAAGCTCAGCAGGATGAAGAGCACCGGGAAGGAGTCGATGGTGGCGATGCGGGTCTGGGTGAAGTGCATGCAGTCCAGGGCCAGCATGCCGATGGCCGCCGCCGCGGGCAGGGTGCGTTTGGTCAGGCGCTTGGCCAGCAGGTAGATCACCGGCAGCATCAGGATGCCCGTCAGCGCCCCGGCAAAGCGCCAGCCGAAGGGCGTCATGCCGAAGACGGCCACGGACAGGCTCATCAGCAGCTTGCCCAGCGGCGGATGCGTCCACTCGTAGGCCCGCTGGCCGTTGAGGTGTTCATACGCCGTGCGGGCGTGGTAGATCTCGTCAAAGTAGGTGGAATTGTACCAGCCGGGCTCGCCTTCGAGGGTATCCTGCTCGTCGAGGACCGCGGTGCCGTCTGACCAGGCGGGGTCCTCTGCGTTGCCGCCCGCGTGGGCGGCCAGGACGGCCGGAATCTGCGGGCCGGAGGAGGAGATGCTGTAGGTGTAGGCTTCGCCATCTTCGTTCGCGACGGTCTTCTCTGACCAAACGGTCTCCCGGAAGACGACCTCGCCCAGCTTCAGGCCGTACTGGTTCGCGTTGATCTTCACATAGCGCCCGGTCAGCTTGTCGGCGCTGTCGTAGGTGTTGCCGCCGCCCAGATACAGCCAGCGGAAGCACTGGCCTTCGTCCATGTCCGCCGTATACGGCGTGGACCAGCTCTCGCCGTCCTCGCTGACCTGCACGGTGAAATCTGAGTAGCTGACGGCGCAGTAATAGGCCATGGTGAAGTCTTTCCGGTTTTCGCCCACGTCCAGCACCACGTATTCGTCCCGGGACGTGGAGGTCCAGAAGGACTGGGGCGCTTTGACGCTGCCCAGGTTGACCAGGGCCAGCACACTGTAGACGGCGGTGACCGAGAACAGGATGACGGTGTCGGCCCTGCGCCAGCGCAGACGGCCGTCCGGCGCCTGCCGCAGGGGGTCGGGCCGGGCGCTCAAATGCCGGGGCGCCCAGAGCGGGTGAACCTCCTGCACGCAGCACTGGTCTACGGCAACGAAGATGGCCAGCGCCAGCGCGCCCAGGTTGATCACCGACAGGACGCAGGCGAGCAGATGGGTGTCCGCGCCGGCGCCGAGATACGCGCTCGCGGCGGTGAGCAGGTGGCCGTTCGCCCGGCCGAAGCGGTTGGCGTTGTCCAGGGGAATGGCGATGTTGATGAAAACGGTGAAGGACAGGAGCGCGAGCAGCAGCGTCTGCCTCCGGTCCCGGCGCAGGGCGCAGGCCAGGCCCAGCAGCGCGACGGCGGGGAACAGGTACCGCTCGTGCATCTTGGTGCCCAGCAGATACATCATCAGGAACAGGAGCGCGCCGCAGAGGGGGAGATCAGCCATCTTCCGGCTGCGCAGCCACAGCGGGAGCACCGCCGCGAAGGCGAAGGCCATGGCCCCGGTTCCCAGCACCGCCCAGGAGAAGCGGAAGAGGGCGCATGCGAGGAAGAAGACCGTGAACAGGTCGGTCAGCACAAGCTCAAACCAGGCGGTGCGGTGGCCCAGCTTCCGGTCCCGGTGCAGCACCAGCCGGTGCCACAGAAAGCTGAAGCCGGCCAGCAACAGGGCAGGCCAGGGCGTGACCGTGCCCGTCAGCGGCGCCCAGTTGAGCCCGAAAAGGTAGTAGAGGTTCGCGGTGTTGACGGTGACATAGGCGTAGGAGCCCAGGGTTTCGGCGTACTTGTCGATGATCCAGGTCAGCGGCTGGCTCAGCGTGAAGGGCAGCAGCACGGCGACGGCCAGGACCAGCGCCCAGAGCGCGCCGATGAGCATGTCCCTGCGGACCTGCCGGTTGCGGATCCATTCGATCAGGATCGCGGTCAGCCCGAGGAAGCCCAGCATCAGGGCCTGGGGCTTCACCAGTACCGCGAGCATGAAGGTGGGCATCAGCAGCCGCCATTGCCCTTGCATGGCCAGAACGGCGATGAGCACGATCAGCAGGGCGAGCACGCTGTCGATCTGGCACCAGGCGGCGCTGTTGATGATCAGCACGGGGTTCAGGGCGATCAGCGCGCCGAGGAAGCCGGCGTAGCGGCTGCTCTTGCCGGAGCGCAGGGCCTCCCGGGCGATCAGCCAGGCGATGCCGATGTCCGCGAGCATCGGCGGGAGCTTGACCATCATCACCTGCGCCGTGTCGCTGCCGCCGAAGAGCCGGGCGAGCATATTGCCCAGGCCCAGCACCGGCAGATACCCCGGCGGGTAATCGCAGAAATAATCGTGGTAGAAGTCCACGGGGCCAACGTCGGTTATGTGCGCGCCCCAGGCCGTGAAGCAGCCCACGTCCACGTCATAGCCCCGCACCGTGACGGTGATGACGATCCGCAGGGCCAAGGCGCAGAGCAGCACGGCCGGGAACCACAGCGGCAGGGCGCTGCGGCGGTCCTCCTGCCGGCCTTCCCACCGGAGGGACCGCAAGGCCGGCGCGGGCAGGCCGCGCTCCTCCCGGCGCTGCAGGCACATGAACAGCGCGCACGGCACCGCGTAGGCCAGGCCCAGCAGAAGCGCGATGGGCCAGAAGGGCCGTCCGGAGTCCGGCTCTGCGGGCAGGAGCTCTCCGAGGGAAGCGTTGTCCTCGTCCTCCCGGGCGGGATCCGCATCGTCGCCGCTCATGTCAAACCACAGCGCCGGGAACACGTCCTCCGGGATCTCCTGCACCTCGGTCAGGGACAGGTCGTCGAAGAGGGCCACGCCGTCGGCCTCGCCGCTGTAGCCGCCCAGGCGCAGGAAAACCGTCACGGTGTCCTGATCCGGGCCGGTCTCACCGTAGAACTCCACGTACTGCCATTCGCCGTCCGTGTCGACGATGGCCGCGGACCGGGCGTCCGCCAGCCTCGCGATCGAGAAGTTGGCGCCCCAGATGTAGCGCGCGCCGGCGGAAACGCCCTCCGCCTGGATCCAGCCCGCGAGCCGGTAGACGGTCTCCGGCTTGACGGGCACATCCTGGCAGAAGCGGGCGTCGTTGACGTCAAAGCTCCGGATCACGGCGCTGTGCAGGCCGTTCAGGGCTGAGTCGCCCGCGGAGAAGACCGTGCGGCCGTCCTGCCGGTAGGCTTCCGTATACCAGCCAGCGGGCAGGCCGTCCTCGTCCAGCAGCTCAAAATCCGGGTTCTCCAGCAGATTCTCCTCCTCTGCCAGAGCCCCGGTGAGCGCCAGGATCGCCAGACAGGCCGCCGCCAGCAGCCAGAGCCATTTTTTGTGCATCGCAATCTTCCTTTTGCCGCCGCACTCATGCGCGGAACGCGTCTGGGATGTGCCGGACGCCGTCGGCGGTGATTTCCACAACATCAAAACGCACAGGGACGTCGCCTGCTTCCCGCTGCGCGAGATAACCCGCAGCGGCCGAGATGAACCGCTGCCGCTTGGCGGGGGTCACGGCCGTCAGCCCGTCTCCGGCACGGCCGCCGGGCCGGTATTTGACCTCGACCAGCACAAGGGTCTCTCCGTCGCGCATCACCAGGTCGATCTCGCCCCGGCCGGCCCGGAAACGGTCCTCCACGAAGGTCATGCCCCGCGCCTCCAGCCAGGCTCGGGCCAGGTCCTCGCCCCGGAGCCCGGCCTCGTAATTGCGCGGGCTCATAAGGCGACAAAGTGCCCGATGAAGCTGCGGCGGTGCTGCGGGCAGGGGCCCAGCGCCTTCAGGGCGGCGATGTGCTCCGCGGTGCCGTAGCCCTTGTTGCGGGCAAAGCCGTAGCCGGGGTACTGCCGGTCCAGCTCCAGCAGCAGCCGGTCCCGGGTGACCTTGGCGATGATGCTGGCGGCGGCGAT
>CAMKAE010000159.1 GCA_946410395.1 uncultured Clostridia bacterium | reverse complement strand
GAATATTTCGGCTGCGCGCCCAGCCAGATCAATTATGTGCTGGCCACCCGCTTCACCCAGAACGACGGCTATGTCATCGAGTCCAGGCGAGGCGGCGGCGGGTACATCCGCATCGTCCGCGTGGTCCACGGGGGCGGGCAGAAGCTGCTCTACCTGGTACAGGAGCGCATCGGCAACGCGATCGGCGAGACGGAGGCCCACCGCCTCATCGCGCAGTTGTGCCAGGAGAAGCTCGTCACCGACAGCGAGGCGGAGATCATGAAGGCCGCCGTGTCGGACCAGGCCCTGGCCGTGCCCGTGCCGGAGCCGATCAAGGACGCCGTCCGGGCCCGGACGCTCAAGTGCATGCTCACCGCCGTGGCCCGGGAGAACCGCGCCACCCCACCCAAACAGTAAAGGAGACGCCTATGCTTTGTGAAGAGTGCAACACCAACGAGGCGAAGTTCGCCGTCACCATGAACATCAACGGCGAGACCTGCCTGCGCCACCTGTGCCCGGACTGCATGCGGGCCATGAACGCCAGCCTGCAGGGCGGCAACGTGGCGGGCATGCTGTCGGCCATTCTCTCCGCCATCACCTCGCGCAACGGCGCCACCCCGCGCAGCAGCGGCGTCAAGCAGCCCCAGGAGCCGATCCCGGACATCACCTGTCCCAAGTGCGGAACCACCTTTGCGTCCTTCCGCAAGACAGGCCGTCTGGGCTGCCCGGGGTGCTACGAGGCCTTCCGCAAGGAGCTTCAGCCCATGCTGCAGCAGATCCACGGCCGGGTGCAGCACGCCGGCCGCCGCCCGCTGGAGAGCGAGGAGGCCCAGCGCACCCGCTCCCGCCAGGAGGAGCTGACCCGCCTCATGCAGCAGGCGGTCCTGCTGGAGGATTTTGAGACCGCGGCCCTGCTGCGGGACCAGATCCATGCCCTGGCCACGGAAGGGGGTGCGGAGGCTTGAACCATCCCACCGTTTTGTCCTCCCGCATCCGGCTGGCCCGGAACTATGAGGACCTGCCCTTTGACGCACGGCAGCCCGGGGTGTCGGAGACCGTCATCTCCCGCACGGCCAACGCGCTCGCCCTCTCCGGCGAGGACAAGGGCTTCCGGCTGCTCACCGTGGCCTCCCTGGACGCCGCCCAGCGCAGCGCCCTGGCGGAGTCCCATCTCATCAGCAAGGACCTGCTGAACAGCCCGGACGGGGCGGTGCTCCTGCGCGAGGAGGACGCCGTGTCCGTCATGATGGCCGAGGAGGATCACCTGCGCATCCAGGCGATCACGCCGGGCCTTTCCCTGGACGAGAGCGCCCGCCGCTGCTTTCAGGTGGAGGACGCCCTGTCCCGGAACGTCCGCTTTGCCTTCGACCCCCAGTTGGGCTACCTGACCTCCTTCCCCACCGACACCGGCACCGGCATGCGGGCTTCCCTGCTGATGCACCTGCCCATGCTGGCCCATCACAAGCAGATGGGCAGCGTGGCCCAGATCGCCGCCAAGGTGGGTCTCACCGCCCGGGGCTTCTACGGCGAGGGCAGCGAGGCCCTCGGGGACGTCTTCCTGGTCTCCAACCAGGTGACCCTGGGCCGGACGGAGGCGGAGATCATCGCCACCGTCACCGCCCTGGGCGAGCAACTCACCGGCATGGAGCACGATCTGCGGGATCACGCCTTGCGCGAGCAGCGCCTGGCCACCGAGGACCGGGTCGGCCGGGCCTGGGGCATCCTGACGCACGCCCGCCTGCTGCCGCTGCGGGAGTTCTACAGCCTGTGGTCCTCCCTGCGCCTTGGCGCGCTGCTGGGGCTGATCCCCGTCTCCCTCGACCGGCTGGACCGCCTGCCCGTCGAGGCCCAGGAAGGCCACCTGCGCGGCGGCGCGGACCCCCTGCCCGAGGGCGAGAGCCTGGACGCCGCCCGCAGCCGCCGGATCCGCGCCCTGCTGAAGGCGTCCTGAATCCGCTATCGCTTTATAAGGAGAAAGAAATGTACGGAAGATTCACCGAACGGGCCCAGAAGGCCATCGCCAACGCCCAGCGGGAGGCCCTGAACCTCCGCCAGCGCTATGTTGGCACCGAGCATCTGCTGATCTCCCTGCTGCGGGTGGACACCAATCTCCCCCAGGAGATCACCGCCCATGCCGACGCGGACAAGGTGGTGGAGCAGCTGCTGGGCAACGGCCTGGACCCCTCCTCCCAGCCTGTCCCCACCCGGATCGACATGACGCCCCGGATGAAAAAGCTGCTCGACGAGGCCATCGCCTGCTCCCATGAGTACGGCCAGAGCTACGTCACCGCGGAGCACCTGTGGCTGGCCCTGCTCAACGACCGGGACAGCCTGGCCTACGGGCTGCTCAAAAAGCTGGGCGTGGATTTTGACCAGGCCACCGCCCAGGTGCTGCAGCTGCTCAACGCCGGGGAGCCCGCCGCGGGCGCTTCCGGCCAGGGCGACGAGGAGGAGGCCGGGACCGCCGGCAAGGGGCCCTTCGCCCCGCGGCGCGCGATGCCGCCGGAGGAGGCCCGGGCCGACCGCTCCCACCGCAACAGCGCCCTGAAGCAGTATACGCGGGATCTGACCGCCGCGGCCGAGAAGAACGAGCTGGACCCGGTCATCGGCCGGGACAAGGAGATCCAGCGGGTGATCCAGATCCTGATCCGCCGCACGAAGAACAACCCGGTGCTCATCGGCGAGCCCGGCGTGGGCAAGACCGCCGTCGCGGAGGGCCTGGCCCAGCGCATCGTCAGTGGCGGCGTGCCCGAAATGCTCACCGGCAAGCGCGTGCTCACCCTGGACCTGTCCGCGATGGTGGCGGGGAGCAAGTTCCGCGGCGAGTTTGAGGAGCGCCTCAAGAAGTGCCTGGACGAGGTCCGCAAGGACGGCAACGTGCTGCTGTTCATCGACGAGTTCCACACCATCATCGGCGCGGGCAACAGCGAGGGCAGCCTGGACGCCGCCAACATCCTCAAGCCCGTGCTGGCCCGGGGCGAGCTGCAGTGCATCGGCGCTACGACGCTGGACGAATACCGCAAGCACATCGAGAAGGACGCCGCCCTGGAGCGCCGCTTCCAGCCGGTGACCGTAGGCGAGCCCACCCCCGAGGAGGCGGAGCAGATCCTCTTCGGCCTGCGGGACCGCTATGAAGCCCACCACAAGGTGCGCATCACCGACGAAGCCCTGATCGCCGCGGTGCACCTCAGCGACCGCTACATCACCGACCGCTTTCTGCCGGACAAGGCCATCGACCTGATGGACGAGGCCGCCTCCCGGGTGCGCATCGAGGCCTTCACCACCCCGCCGGACGTGAAGGCCCAGGAACAGCGCCTGGAAGCCGTGCTGATCGAGAAGAAGGAGGCCATCTCCCACCAGGACTTCGAGAAGGCCGCCGCCATGCGCGACGAGGAGCGTGCCCTGCGCCAAGAGATCCAGGAGAAGCGCGCCGCCTGGGACACCAGCCGCAGCGAGGCCCGCAGCGTGGTGGACACCCAGGACATCGCCGCCATCGTGGCCAGCTGGACCGGCATCCCGGTCGAGCAGATGAGTGAGACCGAGGCCCAGCGCCTGATGCACCTGGAGGACGACCTGCACAGGCGGGTCATCGGCCAGGACGAGGCCGTCAGCGCCGTGGCCCGGGCCATCCGCCGGGCGCGCGCGGGCCTGAAGGACCCCAAGCGCCCCATCGGCTCCTTCCTCTTCCTCGGCCCCACCGGCGTGGGCAAGACGGAGCTCTGCCGCGCCCTGGGCGAGGCCATCTTCGGGGACGAGAACGCCGTCATCCGCGTAGACATGTCCGAGTACATGGAAAAGTTCACCGTCTCCCGCCTCATCGGCGCGGCGCCGGGCTATGTGGGCTATGAGGAGGGCGGCCAGCTGACCGAGGCCGTGCGCCGCAAGCCCTACAGCGTGGTGCTGCTCGACGAGATCGAGAAGGCGCACCCGGACGTGTTCAACATCCTGCTGCAGGTGCTCGAGGACGGCCGGCTGACCGACAACGCGGGCCGGGTGGTGTCCTTCAAAAACACCGTGATCGTCATGACCTCCAACGCCGGCGCCCACGAGATCGAGCAGAACAAGACCCTGGGCTTCGGCGCGCAGTCGGGCAAGGCGGACGTGCGCAGCTACGAGCGCATGAAGGACACGGTCATGCACGCCCTCAAGGAGCGCTTCCGCCCCGAGTTCCTCAACCGCCTGGACGAGACCATCGTGTTCCACGCCCTGAGCGAGGAGGACATCCGGGCCATCACCGTGCTGATGCTGGGCCAGGTGGCGGACCTGCTCCAGGAGCGGGGCGCGAGCCTGACCTGGGACGACGACGCGGTGCGCCTGCTGGCCGAGACCGGCTACGATCCCAAGTTCGGCGCGCGGCCCCTGCGGCGGCTGATCCAGCGCACCGTGGAGGACACCCTGTCCGAGGAGCTCATCGCCGGGCACGTGTCGCTGGGAGACAGCATGCTGCTGACCGTGCGCGACGGCGAGATCCGCGTGGAAAAGCAGACCGGAACCCCGGCCCAGCCCGCCGAAGCGCCCGCGGAAGCGCCGTGAAAACGAAAAGCCCGCGTGAAGCGGAACGAATAAACAAGGAGTTGACCGTTATGTCCACCATCGCCGTCCGTTATTGCACCCAGACCGGCCACAGCAAGCAGATCGCCGAAGCCATCGCCCAGCGCCTGGGCGTGCAGGCCCTGGACATCGCCGAGGGTCTGAAGGACCGCGTCGACCAGCTGTTCATCTGCAACGGCATGTATGCCGGCATGCTCGACAAGCGCCTGAAGGACTTCCTGCTCTCCGACGCGAAGAACGCGCAGGAGGTCATCAACGTGTCCTCCAGCGCCACCGGCCTGTCCACCCGCAACAAGCTCGCCAAACTGGCCCAGGAGGGCGGCTACACGCTGAGCGAGAAGGAGTTCCGCTGCAAGGGTGCCTTCCACTTCCTCGGCAAGGGCCATCCCGACCAGGACGACCTGAAGGCCGCCGCCGACTTTGCCCAGCTGGTGGCCCGGAAGGACTGAGCCCATGGCGCGCTTTGAGAGCATCGACGCCTTCGTGGCGGCCATCCCCGCCATGGCGGCCCGCAGCAGGGACCTGCTCCGGGGGCACGACGGCCTGTTCCGCCTGGACACCCGGCAGGGACGGACGTTTTTCATGCGCCTGTCGGACGGCGAGATGACCCTGCCGGAGAACCCGCCGGACACCCCCGACTGCCGCGTCATCGCCGACGAGACGGACCTGCTGCGGATCGTCAACGGCAGCCTCTCCCCCGTCACGGCCCTGCTCTTCGGGAAGGTCCGGGTTTCCGGCGACAAGAGCAAGCTGCTGGCCCTGGCAAAACTGATGAAATGAAGACAG
>CAMKAE010000158.1 GCA_946410395.1 uncultured Clostridia bacterium | reverse complement strand
CTTTTTGTGTGCTATACTGTTATCAGTGGTACCTATTCAGTCGTACGATTCGCTTTGGCTTAAACCTCTCTGTCGCTGCGGCGACATCTCCCCTTTCAGGGGAGACAGGGGGCTAAAGTTATTCAAAGCCTCCCCTGAAAGGGGAGGGGGACCGCTTGCGGTGGAGAGGTTCCCCGGTAGGACTGAATAGTTACCATCAGTGAACAAACCCGGAGGTGAGCGCCATGGGCGATCAGAAGGCAAGGAAACCGAAGGCCCGCAGCGGACGTCCGGCTGTGGATCCGGACCGCCGCGCACTCGCAGGGCAGATCATTCGGCAATACCGCATGAAGGCCGGCCTGGACCAGGCAGAGCTGGCGGAGCGGCTGGGATATACCAAGAACGCGGTCGGCGGCTGGGAGACGGGGCGCACCCGGCCGGACATCGGCGTCCTCCCCCGGCTGTGCGAGGTTCTGGGCATCCCGGTGACGGAGCTGCTGGGGCTGCCCGGCGAGACGGCCCTGTCCCGGGAGGAGCGGAGCCTGCTGGAGCGCTACCGCAGGCTGGACCCGTATGACCGGGACACGGTCAGCCGGCTGACCGACCGGCTGCTGTACCGGCAGGACAGCCGGGAGCAGGCGCGGCTGCGGGAGGCCTATGCCGGGCTGCGCCTGTACGAGGAGGCCGCGGCCGCCGGCGTCAGCGTCCCCATGGCCGACAACGCCGGCTTCCGCACGGTCTACGCCCTGCGCAGCCGCATTCCCGGCGGGGCCGACGCGGTGATCCGCGTCAACGGCGAGAGCATGGAGCCCACCTATCCCGACGGCAGCTATGTGTACGTCAACACCCGGCAGGCCGCCGCGCCGGGGCAGACCGGCATCTTCATCGTCAACAACGAGGCGTTCATCAAGGAGCTGCGGCCGGAAGGCCTGGTATCCCACAACCGGCGCTTCCGGACCATCGCCGTCAGCGGGGACGCGGAGGTCCGCTGCGTCGGCCGCGTCACGGGGCCTGTCGCGGCAGGCGACCTCGCCGACGAGCGCCTGTGCGGGCAGATCGAGGCGGCCCTCGCCGGGGAGGCGTGAAGCTCCCGGTCCCGGAGGTGGAACATGGAACGCGTCTATGCCGCCATTGACATGAAATCCTTCTACGCCTCGGTGGAATGCGTCCACCGGCACCTGGATCCCCTCAAGGCCCGGCTGCTGGTCGCGGACGAGAGCCGCTCCGACCAGACCATCTGCCTAGCCGTCTCCCCCGCACTCAAGGCCATCGGCGTGCCCGGCCGGCCCCGGCTCTTTGAGGCCAAACAGGCCATCCGGGCCTATGAGGCAGCCCATCACACGACCGTCTCCTACATCATCGCCGTGCCGCGCATGGCGGAGTATGAGCGGGTCTCCGCGCAGATCTACAGCATCCTCCTGCAGCGCGCCGCGCCGGAGGACATCCACGTGTACAGCATCGACGAGTCGTTCATCGACTGCACCCCCTACCTGCACGCCTACCGGGAGCAGGCCGAGCGCCAGCGGGTCCATCCGGCCCGGCTGATGGCCATGAGCATGATCCGGGATGTGCTGGCCGCCACAGGGATCACCGCCACCTGCGGCATCGGTACCAACCTGTACCTGGCCAAGGTGGCCATGGACATCGTCGCAAAGAAAAAGCCGCCGGACGCGGACGGCGTGCGCATCGCGGAGCTCAGCGAGGACAGCTACAAATTCCTGCTCTGGGATCACCGGCCGCTGACGGACTTCTGGCAGATCGGCCCGGGAAAGGCCCGGCGGCTGAACCGGGCCGGCCTGTTCACCATGGGAGATGTGGCCGCCCGGACCCAGTATGACGAGGAGTGGTTCTACCGGACCTTTGGCATCGACGGGGAGATCCTCATCGATCACGCCTGGGGGATTGAGCCGGTGACCATGCGGGACATCAAGGGCTACCACAGCGGCAGCAGCAGCCTCTCCAACGGCCAGACCCTCCCCCGCCCCTACCGCTTCGGCGAGGCCCGGCTGGTGCTCATCGAGATGCTCGAGACCCTGTGTACCGACCTGTTTGCCAAAGGGCTGGTGAGCGCCTCCTTCACCTGGTGGGCTTCCTATGACTACAAGTCCCTGGAGGCCGTCCCGGACTATGACGGGCCGGTGACCCCGGACTTCTATGGCCGGCTGCATCCCTGCCACAGCGGCGGCACAGTGCGGACCCGGGGCGCGACCAACAGCTTTGAGACGGTCCGGGACGCGCTCCTGCCGTCCTTCGACGCCCGGGCAGACCGCCGGCTGCTCTTCCGCCGTCTGGGGGTCTGCGCCGCCGACACAGCGCCGGACACCACCGCGCTGCAGCTGGACCTCTTCACCGACTACGCCCGGATGGACCGGGAGCGCCGGATCCGGGGCGCCATGGCGCAGGTGCGCAAGGCCTACGGCGCCAACGCCGTCTTCAGAGGAACGGACATGCTGGAGGGCGCGACCCAGCTGGAACGGAACCGCCAGATCGGCGGGCACAGGGCCTGACGTGCCCCGCGGGAGGTGAGATCATGACACCGGTCGGCTTTATGACCATGCCCGCCGACTTCCGGTACCGGAGCGTTTTCCTCCGGGGAAAGCCCCGGCACGGCGTACAGGATGCCTTCACGCTTCGGCACCCGGCCATGGACTGCGGCCGCCGCGCCAAGATCTTCAGCCCCTACGACGCGCTAAAGGGCTTCAGCGACGCGGTGGCGGCCAAGGACGTCCGCTATATCGACAGGCCCGTGCTGCCCGAGGAGGAGCGGCAGGAGATCGGCCGCAGGCTGAACGACCTGGCCGGCCTCACCCAAAGCGGCCGTCTGGCCCGGGAAAACCGGGTACGGGTGAACGTGGCATATTTCGTCCCATGCGCCGACCCGCATCACGACGCTTATGGCCGCGGCGGGCAGCGGGCGGTCCTCACCGGCATCTGCCGGCGTGTGGACCCCATCGGCCGCACCCTGACCGTCGGCGAAACGGCGATCCCGTTTGACGACCTTCTGCGGATCGAAGCCGATATCGATTCTCCCGGCGGAGAGGGCGGGAGGGTGTGAAGCAAGGGGTCACAGTAAATGGGGCGCAGGAAAAGGGGCGCAGGAAAAGGGGCGCAGGAAAAGGGGCGCAGGAAAAGGGGCGCAGGAAAAGGGGCGCGTAAAAGGGGCGCAGCAAGCGGCGCCCCTACAGGGAAGACTGTCCGGTAGAGCGGGTCCGTCAGGCCCAGGTGCCGCCGCGGAAGACCGGCACCGCCGTGCCGTCGGCGCGCACACCGTCGATGGCGAGATCGTCGGCGCCGATCATGAAGTCCACGTGGATGATCGAGTCGTTCACGCCCTGTCGGCGCGCCTCCTCCACGCTCAGGTCGTCCCCGCCCGGCAGGACTTCCTTGAAGCCCATGCCCAGGGCGCAGTGGCAGCAGGCGTTCTCGTCAAAGAGGGTCTCGTAGAACAGGAAACCGCACCGGTTCACGGGGCTCTCCCGGGGCACCAGGGCGACCTCGCCCAGCATGGCCGCGCCCTCGTCCATGGCGATCATCTTCTCCAGCAGCTCCTGACCGCGGGCGGCGCGGCAGGACACGGCCCGGCCGTCCCGGAAGGTGATGGCGAAATCCTCGATGAGCTGGCTGTTCCAGGAGAGCGGCTTCACGGCGACCAGCGTGCCCTCGCATTTCCCCGCCATGGGCGAGGTGAAGATCTCCTCGGTGGGCATGTTGGGGATGTAGAAGGCGCCGTTGGCCGTGTTGACCGCGCCCGCGCCCTCCCAGCGGGCCCCGGGGATCAGATCCACGGTGAAATCCGTGCCGTTGGCGCTGCGGTAGCGCAGGGACGTGAAGGCCTGGGCATTCAGCCAGGCCACTTTTTCTTCGATGAAGTCCGTGTGCGCTTTCCAGTCCGCCACCGGGTCGTTGTCCTCCCGCACGCGCACCGTTTGCAGCACCGCGTCCCAGAGCTTCGCCAGGGCCTCCTCATCGGAGAGCTCCGGGAAGCACTTCTTCGCCCACGCCACAGACGGGCAGGCGGCGATCACCCACTGGTGCTTTCCGTCAATGGCGTTGCGGTACGGCTTGATCACCGTGGCCCGGCGCTGCATCACCGCAGAGAGCTTGTGCGGGTCGATCCCGTTCATCGCGTCCGGGTCCTCCGAGGCGATGAAGATGCGGACCGGCAGGTCTTGCACCATCTGCTTCAGTTTTGCTTCTTCCCAGGGCAGCACGGCGGAGAGGGTTTCCTGGTCCGCATAGCGATAGTTGAGCCAGCTCTGGCGGTCAAAGGTCCATTCCACATTCACCTTTTTTGCCCCGGCCCGGTAGCAGGCCTCGATGACAAGGGCGGCAAAGGCGCTCTGCTCCACCGAGACAGTCAGCTGCACCACCTGGCCCGGCTGCACATTGGCCCCGGTCCGCACGATCAGTTCGGCATACTTCTCAAGGATCTTTTCGTTCACCTGCATGGTCGGTTCCTCCCTTTTTCAATCAAAGCGTTCGGGTTCATGCGGCGCTTCACCTGCTGCGCCATTTCATCACCCCGGACAGCGGCCGCCGGGCCAGGCGCTGCTTCTGCCGGTCGATCTCGGCCTTGAGCGTCTTCAGCTCTTCCGGCGCGGTCTGCGCGTCGTACAGCCGGTCGATCAGCTCGCTCTGGCTGTCAATGATCCTGCTGCGGATGCTCGCGGAGGGCTCGATGCTCTCGGCCAGCTGGGCCTTGCGCTCGTCCAGCAGGTCCTCCGCCCTCCGGCGCAGGCGCTCGGTTTCCTCCCGGATCGCGGCCAGGCGCTCGTTGATGCGCTTCGTCCGGTAGATGACCTCAGGATAGGCGTCGGCGAAGCGCCGGTAGAAGATGTTCCGGTCGCGCAGCATCAGGCGGACTTCCCGGTTGATGGCCTCGGTATTGTCAGCCTCGCTGTGCTCCACGCTGGTCTTGACCAGCCGCAGCACAAAGTGCGAGACCGTGTAATCCGCCGCGGTGACAGCCAGGAGACAGCACGCGGCGATGCCGCGGGCCCGCAGGCCGATCCCGCTCAGGAGCGCATACAGCCAGGGGTTGATCAGGTGCACGATCGCGACCCCGCCCAGCCCAAAGAGAACCAGGTTCCCGATCCACACGCGGCCGTTCAGGTTCATGGGCTTGCGGCTGTAGTCCCACCAGCGGGCGTGAAAGCGCTTCTCCATGAAATAGCTGGTGAAGTACTCCACCAGGCCGCAGAGCAGGAACGAGACGGCGAAGGTCGTCCCGACGGCGTGCTCCGCGCTCGGCAGCAGGTCCATGGCCAGCGTGATCAGCACGGCGCCGGTCCCATAGATCGGGCAGATCGGCCCGGTGAGGAAGCCGCGGTTGATGAACCG
>CAMKAE010000157.1 GCA_946410395.1 uncultured Clostridia bacterium | reverse complement strand
TTCGAGATGCCGAAGTGTCCGGCTGCGGCGCGGACCGTGGACGCATTTTCGATGATCCGGGCCGCCAGGTCGCAGGCCCTGTCCTCCATATAGCTCCGAATATCCACCACTCCCTGCTCTCTTCTCAGAAGGAATATATGCGCGCTCCCCGGGTACATATGAGAGGTGTGGCGCTGTTACCGAAAATTCAGCGAAAAAGCAGGAGAATTTCATGGAAATCACAATGAAAAAGAGGAACAAAGTTCCTGCGATATCGTCTATAATAAAGAAGTCGATAAGAACGTCGGCTCGCCAGACCACGAAGCTGTTCACAAGGAGAATAAAATGAGAAAAGCAAAAAAACTCTTGACGGTCATCCTGGCACTGATCCTGTGCCTGAGCCTGCTGGGGTCCCTGGCGGGCTGCAACAAGAACCCCGACCCCAATAACGGCGGCAGCACCACCCCCGCCCCCACCGACGACAACGGCAACGGCGGCGGGAATAACGGCGGCAGCGTCACCCCCGTCCCTGATACATATGTTTACAATGCAAAGTTCGTGCCCATTACGGGCCAGACCAATAGCCTCAACCTGCTGGCCTGCCAGGGCCAGGAGCTCCTGGCCACCAGTTGGGAGAAGATCGGGGAGAATATCCCCGAGGGCGTCACCCCGGAGTGGGAGGGCCAGTATGACGTCTATGGCATGAAGCTCTATTCCGTCGGCCTGGACGGCAGCGTCCGGGCCTTGGAGGGCTATCAGCCTATGGATGCCGGGGAAAACGGTTCCTCCGATCCCAACGGCATGCTCCTCACGCCCGAGGGCAAGCTGGTCTCCATGGAGACGGTCTACCGCAACTGGTACGACGGGCCCGACGATGTGGAGCTGTATTCCCAGGCGTGGTATCAGAAGCAGTACTACAACTATATGCACAATGAGCAGAGCTACTATCTGCGCTTCCTGGCCGCCGACGGCAGCGAGGAAAAGCGCCTGTCTCTGAACGACGTGCTGACAGAGGCTTTGGGGGAGAACTGGCAGGACAGCTATTATCCCCAGGGCTTTGTCATGGACGCCCAGGGGCGGGTCTACCTCAACGTGGCCCAGGCCATCATCGCCCTGGAGGCCGACGGCAGCTTCCGCCAGGTGCTGGAATTCCCCAACTGGATGGAGAGCATGATCCGCCTCAAAGATGGGCGCATCGGCGTCACCTACTACGGCGAACAGGGCGAGCAGCTGACCATCCTGAACACGGAGACCATGACCCTGGACGAGGAGCAGTCCTACCCGATCGCCAACGCCTGGAATCTGAGCGTGGGCGGCGGCGACTACGATTTCTATTACACCAATGGCTCCAATCTCATGGGCTACAAGCTGGAGAGCGGCAAGGCCGAAAAGGTCCTCAACTGGATCAATGCCGACGTGGACCCGTCCAGTATGGCGAATCAGGTCTTTGTCCTGGAGGACGGGCAGATCGTCACCCTGGGGAGCGAGTGGGACGAGAAGACCAATGAATTCAGCGGCTATCTGATCCTGGTCAACAAGGTGCCCGCCTCCAGCCTGCCCAACAAGACCGTCCTCACCCTGGCCACCATGAATCTGGACGGGGACATGCAGCGCATGATCGTGAAATTCAACCGCAATAACCCCAATTATCGCATTGAGATCAGCAACTATTCCGAGTACAACACGGAGGAGGATTACGAGGCCGGGCTCACCAAGCTGAATACGGAGATCATGGCGGGCAACGTGCCGGATATCCTCAACCTGGACGGCCTCTCCACCGGTAAGCTGGCGGCCCGGGGCATCCTGGCAGATCTGATGCCCTATCTGAATAACGACGAGGAACTGAAGGACCAGATGTTCGACAATGTGCTGAAGGCCCTTCAGTCCGACGGCAAGCTCTACCGCACCGCCTCCAGCTTCAACATCGAGACGGTCATGGGCGCCAGCAGCATCGTGGGCGATCAGCCGGGCTGGACCCTGGAGGAGTACAACGCCGCCCTGAAGCAGATGCCCGCCGGCTGCGAACCCTTCAGCCAGGGTACCACCCGGGACACCATCCTCTCCAGCTGCCTCAGCATGGAGATGAACAAGCTGGTGGACTGGGCCACCGGCGTCTGCTCCTTCGACACCCCCGTCTTCACCGACATCCTCCGCTTCGCCAATCAGTTCCCCAAGGATATGGACTGGGAGAACATGGAGGGGGAGGACGACACGGCGCGCATCTCCTCCGGGCGGCAGATGCTGATGACCATGTGGCTCAGCGATTTTGAGAGCATCCAGATGTACGAGGCCATCTTCGGCGGCGAGGCCACCTTCATCGGCTTCCCCACCAGCGAGGGCACCGGCAACATGATGAACTTCGACGACAGCGGCTATGCCATCTGCGCCAAGAGCAGGAACAAGGACGCCGCCTGGCAGTTCCTCCGCACGCTGATGACCGCGGATTATCAGGAGCAGTACGGCTACGGCCTGCCCACCAACCGCGTCGCCTTTGAAAAGAAGCTGAAGGAAGCCATGACCCCCGAATACATGCGGGACGAAAACGGCAACTTCATCCTGGACGAGAACGGCGAAAAGATCGAAGTATCCAAGGGCTCCTGGGGCTGGGGCGACCTGACGGTGGAGATCAAGGCCCTGACCCAGGCCCAGGCGGATAAGATCATGGAGTTGGTGAACACCACCACCAAGGTGCAGAACTACGACGAAGAACTGATGCAGATGATCACCAATGAATCCGAGGCCTTCTTCGCGGGCCAGAAGTCCGCCGAGGATGTGGGCCGCCTCCTCCAGAGCAAAATGACCATCTACATCAACGAACAGAGATAAGCAGTACGGATACTTGGGGCCGGGAGCGGAGAGCTCCCGGCCCCTGTTTTGCGCGGCTCAGTCAAATTCTGAGTTTTTCCTCTTTTCAACGGCAGCCCGCAGTGGTATAATGCGTTGCATTAGCAAATAATGTACCACACACAAGGAGAAACGATATGAGAGACTATTTGATCGCCACCTCCTCCACCGCGGACCTGCCCCGGCCCTGGCTGGAGGAACACCATATTCCCTTTATCAGCTACAGCTACACCGTCAACGGTGAGCCGCGGGAGGACGACTGCCGGGAGGAATCCCGCGCCGCGGTCTACAAGGGGATGCGCGCAGGTGACGATTTAAAGACCTCCATGATCAACGAATACGTTTATTATGATTTCTTCAAGTCCCTGATGGAGGAAGGAAAGGACATCATCTTTCTGGATATGTCGGAGAAGATGTCCGTTTCCTTTGAGAATGCCCGCCGGGCGGCGGAAACCATCCGCGGGGAATATCCGGACCAGCAATTATGCGTCATGGACACCCGATGCATCTCCGGTGGCCTGGGCTTGCTGGTGATGAAGATGGTGGCCCTGAAGGAAGCCGGAAGAAGCTATAGCGAGGTCTATACCTGGGGAGAGGAGAACAAACTGCGCATCGCCCACCGTTTCACCGTGGACGATTTGAATTACCTCAAACGGGGCGGCCGCGTCTCCAACGCCTCCGCGCTGGTGGGCTCCATCCTGAATATCAAGCCGGTACTCTACGTGCCCGACGGAGGCACCCTGGACGTGGCGAAAAAGGCACGGGGCCGGAAAGCGGCCCTGAACGCCATCCGGGATGCGGTGCTCTCCGATCTTAAAGGCCTGGACGTGACGGGGCATGAGATGCTCATCCTCCATGCCGACTGCCTGGCGGACGCGGAATGGGTGCGGGACGAGGTGCGCAGGGCCCACCCGGAATATGGGGAGATCCGCATCAGCAGTCTGGGAGTCGTCATCGGCGCCCACACCGGGCCTGGCCTGCTGACGGTGTTTTATCTCTGCACGAAGCGCGTGCCCGGCTGAGACCATGAAGATCACGGCACTGACGGAAAACACCTCCTCCCGGGAGGACCTGGGGAGCGAACACGACCTGAGCCTCTTTATCGAGACGGGGGAGACCCGGCTCCTCTTCGACATGGGGCAATCCGGCCTCTTTGCGGAAAACGCGGAGAAGCTGGGGGTGGACCTCTCTTCCGCGGAGCTGGCCGTGCTGTCCCACGGCCACTATGACCACGGGGGAGGCCTGCCGGTTTTCCTGGAAATCAACGACCGGGCCCCGGTGTTTCTCAGCCGCTATGCCTTCGACGAATGCCATAACGCCGAGGGGAAGTACATTGGGCTGGACCCGAAACTGAAAATAGAGCCCCGCCTGGTGTTTACGGGGGAGGAGACCGAGCTTTCCCCGGCCCTGCATCTCTATGCCTGCAACGAGCGGGAGCCGGCGCATCCCATAGACAGTGCCGGGCTCACGGTGCGGCGGGGAGGGGAGGTCGTACCCGACGGCTTCCGCCATGAACAGTACCTGCTGATCGAGGAAGCGGGGAAGCGGGTGCTGATCAGCGGCTGCTCCCACAAGGGGATCCTGAACCTGCTGGATTGGTTTGCCCCCGACGTGGTGGTGGGCGGGTTCCACCTGATGAAGCGGCCTGCGGACGACAGCCTGGCCCCCTGCGCGGAAGCCCTGGGGAAGGCGGACACGCGTTTCTTTACCTGCCACTGCACCGGCCTGGAGCAATACCGCTGGCTGAAAAGCAGGCTCCCCGCCTTGGGCTATCTCTCCACCGGACAGACCATCGAAATCTGACAGACGAAGGGCGCGTTGCAAAATGCCCGTCACCGTCATTGCGAACCCGCGAAGCGGGTGTGGCAATCCGTTTCTCCTCGTAAAAAGGACGGATTCCGAGCCAGCGTGCCCGCTGGCTCGGAATGACAGGGCGGAATTCGCATTTTGCAACGCGCCCGCTTCTAAATCCAAAACAGTGAGCCAACGTGTGCCAGCGATTCCAAGTGTTTCCTGGTTAAGATTGCATTTCCCTCAGACTAATCAACAAAGGTGACTTCATTGCCCTTCTGAGGCATGAGGTTCCTGTTTGGCAGACCACTCTCAGTGGCGGGATAACCGATGATTACAGCGCCGTAAATGCGCTCATTCTCTTTCATACCGAGTGATTGAAGATACTCCACCAAAGCAGGCTCTTCATTTAACCATCGCAGCTGGTTGATCCAGCAGCTGCCAAGGTCCAGGGCATTGGCTGCAATCATCATGTTTTCTATGGCACATGCGCAGTCGGCCATGTTGTTACCGTAGTCACGCCGATTGGCAATGGCAATGAGAACGGGCGCATTATAGCAGAACACATAACCGCCTTTTTTCGATGCAGTGATCGCATACTTCAGGCTGGCGTATGTATTTTCGGCGATTTCCATCTTTGAAAAGGCAGCCTCCACCATCTGGATCAGATTCTGGATTACCTCCGGATTCCGAATCACCAGAAAGTGATTGGTCTGGTTGTT
>CAMKAE010000156.1 GCA_946410395.1 uncultured Clostridia bacterium | reverse complement strand
AAGCGGCGCAGGGCGCGCCCGTGGCCCTGGTGGGCGAGAACATCGACATCGCCGGTCTGATCTGATCCGGCCAAGCCGATCCCGCGCAAGGGACGGACTCATCAATAGCGGAAAAGAAAGAGAGCAAGCGTCAATAAGGCGCTTGCTCTTTTCGCTGCACCGTGCAGCTGTCCCGGTTTGTGATTATTCTCCCTCCACCGTCAGCTTGGGACGGGATTTGGCGTGGTTGACCTCCTGCGTCTCTTCACCGAAGTCGAAGGCCATATTGCCGGCCAGGGTCACTTGATCCAGTCCGGCGGCGGAGATCTCCGTCACCGTCCCGCCGGGTGCATACAGGGTGATGCCTTCTACGATCCCCTTCAAGCCCTTGCCAGAGAAGAGGATGTCCAGCAGATCGAACAGGATGCCGCTCTCCAGCAGGCCCGGCGCGTGCCCGGTTTCCTCCGGATCATCGGCCGCCGCTTCGCCCGGCAGGAAGCCTGTGACATCCACCCAGCGATGATTCAGGTAGAGGACGGCTTTCATCTTCTCCAGCTGGTCGGAATTCGGCGCGACCCGCATGTAGAGCAGCACGGGCACGATCCGTCCCGGGCGGCCCATCATGCGGATGGTATGCCCGTCTTCTCCCGCGCCGGCCATCCCGCTGTAGGCGATGCCCTTCAGCTGCTCCGCAAGCCAGTCCTGGGCTTCCCGGATTTTTGCCGCCTGATCCGGATCGGTCGGGGCATCGTCCTCCTCCTGCGCCGCATCGCCGCTCAGGAGCGCATCGAGCAGGCTTTCCGCGAAGAGATCCATGAGTCCTTGCTTCACTTCCGGCGCGCCGACGTCCGCCAGTGCTTCTTCCGTCAGAAGCTCCCTGAGCAGCACTGGCAGATCTTCCACGTCGCCCGATTCGATCTGCCCGGCCAGCGCGGCGAAGCGCGCTTCCAGGGCATCCACGTCCAGGCCGGTGGCGCTCAGGACCCAGTTTCCGTCGCCGAAGACGTCGTTGTCGGGCAGATTGAGCACCAGCATCGCCTGCGACGGGTCGATCTCCTCCGGCAGCGTGTCCGCGCCGAGGCGCGTGGCATCAAGTGCCTTGGCCATGGCGTCCCGGTGGGCTTCCAGGCCGGTGATGCGCAGCATCCAGGGGAGCAGCTCCCGCAGCTGGCGGAAATCCGTGGAGGGAACGATGGCGCAGTCCACGGCGAACCAGAAGGCTCGCGCCTTCTCCAGCGTCATGCCCTCCTCGCACAGCAGGAAGGCAAGGCGGCTCAGCAGCGAAGAATTGGTGTGGACACCGCCCAGGTCGTTGATGTCCGTGGGCGTCAGCACGTTCGCCTGATAGTGGAGATCCCAGCTGCAGGCGGGCTGGCCGTACAGATTCGGATCGCTCATGCTGCGGACAGGCTCCGTGCTATGCTCGCCCATCAGCCAGGTCGTGTCGTCCGTGGCGCCCAGCAGCATTTCGCAGATGTTTCCCTGAATGTCGCTGATGGCCTCGTTGATCGCGCCGAAATCGTTGTGGTACGGGCTGTACGTCATCGTCGTATCGGTGACGCAGTGGGTGAACTCGTGGGCGCAGACGTCCAGACACTGGGCGAAGTCGTTCATGCCGCTGGACAGGAAGCACTGCCAGCCGTAGATTTTGCCCGCGTAGGCGGCGTTGTCGATCGGATTGTGATCCGCGTCGCAGAAGTCCTTCAGCACGATGATGGGCGTCTGCGCGCCGTCGGGACCGTCCCAGCCGATTTCCCTGTAGGAATCGCAGGCACGGCAGTAGTTCCAGAGCGAGATCAGGCCCACCTGATCCCATTCCAGGTTGTCCGGGCTGTACTCAAGGACCACCCGGCCGCCGTTGTACAGGAATTCCCAGCAATCGGCCACGACGATCCGGTGCTCCAGATTGCCCAGGTAATACATGCCGGTGCGGGTGTCGCGCATCAGGGCGACGGTGATCTCGCGCTCGGTGCCGTCGGACCAGTCCACATAGCCGGTGTATTCCGCGGGCTCCATGAAGCTGAACACATAGTCCGCATCGTAGCCGGCCTGAGCGGCGGCGTCGCCGGGGAGGATCGTCGGCAGGCTGTAGAGGTATTCGCCGCTCATGCTGACATAGTGGGCCAGATAGGGCAGCGCACTGCTGCCGGATGCGCCTGCCGACGGGTTGGTGGTATAGACCGCCCAGACGAAGCGGGTCTGAATCTCATCCGCTTCCATGTCCAGGATCCGGTCCACCGGCAGCACCAGCCGCTGGCTCAGGCCGGTCATGAGCTGCGCATTCTCCTCGCGCGCCAGCACCAGCGCCTCAGCCTGCTCCCGGGTCAGGGCTTCGGCATGCTCCTCATCCGGCAGATCGGAGACGACGCTGCCGGTGCATCCCAGCATCTTTCCGTCCGCGTCCGTGATGATCTTGACCGCGCCGCCCAGGACGATCATGTCCGCGCAGGTCTGCTGGAATACGTAGTAGGTGTTGCCGAAGGGATCCCGCAGCACCCGCCAGGGCTCAAAATGCGTGCGGTCATCCGCGCCGAGCAGGCTGCTCACAGCCGGGAGGACCCCGGCCGCGTCCTCCATGCTCCGGACGGGCTTGCCGGCACAGTCCCCGACCGCGAACGTGACTCGGCCTTCCTGGGTGTGCACAAAGGACAGGCTGCTGTCCCGGTACGGGGCATCTTGTCCTGCGCTCTGCGCCGCAGGACCGGCGGACGCCAGGACCGACGGTGCAAAGCACAGCGACATCAACATGACAAAAGACAACAAACAGGCGAACAATCGTTTCATTTTCTGCTCCTTTCGGTGAAAAACGGTTTCATGAACTGCGATCGCGGTGCGATCGGGATCACTGCATGGCAATTAGGACGGGAAGGGCTCCGATCCTGCACAGCAGGATGCTGCTGCATCTGTTGATACGAACAAAACCCGCGGCGGCTGCGGCGGGTTTGTGAACAAATCATGAAGATCAGCCGAAATGCGGCATGAAAAGCCCTCCGGGAAGAGCGCTCCCGAAGGGCTTGAATGATGGACGTTTTACAGCACCTCGATCAGCCGGTCGCGGACCGAATCCATGCGGGCGTCTCCCAGGCCAAAGTCCATCTCCTTGTAGGACCAGGCGCAGCGGGCAATGCCGTGGCGCTCGAGCACCGGGTGGATGGTCTCGTACCACCGGAGAATGTCCTCAGGGTCCACCCGGTCAATGACGCCGTATTCGCCGCAGTACAGGGTGGTGCCCCGCGCCTGCGCGGCCTGAATGGCCGGAGCGAACTGCTCCTCGAAATAGGCCTGCGTCACGCCGGCGTCCCTGAAGGGGATCCGCGCATCCCGGTCCAGCCAGGACACCCAGTATGCGCCCTGGTGGGTGAACGCCACCGGCTCATAGCAGTGGAAGTTGTAGATCACGCGGCTGTCCGCCGGCAGGTCCAGCGCGGGCACGGCGTGTGCGGCGTTGTTGTGGTAGCCGCCCACCAGCAGCCAGGTGTCCGGCGCGATGGCCCGGATGCGGCGGATGCAGGTGCCGGCGATCCGGTTCCAGGCGGGCATGAAGGCCTCGTCGGTGACCTCGTTGAGCAGCTCGAAGGCCACATCCTCCGGCATGGAGCCGAAGCGGCCGGCCAGGCGCTCCCAGAGGCGGTAAAAGCGCTCCTGATAGGCTTCGCTGTCAAAGAAGCCCGATTCTGCTTCTCCGACATCGAAGGAGAAGCCCGCGGTCTTGTGCAGGTCCAGGACCAGCTTCAGGCCGTTCTTCCGGCACCAGCCGATGGCCTTTTCCACCCGCTGCAGGCCGTCTTCCCTGGGCGTGCCGTCCTCCTCCTCAAAGATGTTGTAGTCCACGGGGAGCCGGACATGATCCAGGCCCCAGGAGGCGATCCGCGCGATGTCGCTCTCGGTGATGAAGTGATCCATGCGGTCCAGGGAGTAGTCGCACTGGGAGAGCCAGCCGCCCAGGTTGACGCCTTTTTTGATGCCAAAGCTCGCCATGGTGATGACTCCTTTCGTCAATCGGCGGACTGGGCCGCGGCTTTGCTGGTGATGCGCAGGATCAGGGTGTTCTCATCCTCATCCCAGGAGATCGTGCCGGCGAAGGCCTTCTTGAGGAAATCCACGCTGACATACCACTTGCCGTTCTCGGAGACCACATCGCCCTGGGTCAGGGCGACGGAAACGCCGGCGTCGGTGGCGTCGTAGGCGTCACAGTAGGACATGGGGGAGCGCTCCATGGAGGCGGCCACCGGGCTGATCGTCACATCCAGTTCATAGCCCAGGGCCTGCAGGGCGAAGTTCTCACCGGTGTCGGCCACCAGTGTCCAGCCGCAGCCGGTGGCCAGCTCGTCCAGGGCGATCATCAGGTCCGCCCCGCGCAGCCAGACACGGGGCGCCGCCGTGGGCAGCCCGATATCCTCATGGCTCACGGTGACCGTTCCGCCGTTGTAGAGGATGGTGTGCAGATGCAGCTCCTCCCAGTCGGCCGTGCCGTTCTCCGGATAGGGGGAGAGGCCGTTGGGCATCGGGGTCGCCGTGGGGACGGGGGTCGGGGTGACCACCGCCAGATTCGGCACCACATAGGGCGACTCATAGAGGATCGTCAGGGTGGCGGGGCCGGCCTCGCCGTCCCGGGTCAGCCCGTTGGCCTTCTGGAAGGCCAGCACGGCGGAATAGGTCTGGCTGCCGAAGCTGCCGTCGATGTTGCCGTTAAGGAAGCCCAGCTCCATCAGCCGCTGCTGCAGCTTGCGGACATCCTCGCCCTTGGAGCCCCGGCGCAGGATTGGATAGGCCTTGTTGGGGGTGATCACCGGAGCCGGCGTGGGGGTGGGCGTCGAAACGGCAGAAGGTTCGGGCGTAATCATGCTGCCCACCACGCTCATTCCGCCCGGAGTCGTCTCAGGGTCGGCCTGCGCCACCACGGCGATGACAGGCGCGGGGGTGGACGCGGGCATTTCGGCAATGGGAGCCGCGGTGCCCGCTGCGGACGCGTAAGCTACGGTCATATAGAGCAGCAGGGATTGGATCAGTTCCATATTGCTCCTCCTTATCAGCCTGACGGGTTTGATTCATGCAGATTCTACCATAAAACCGCCGCGATGGCAACCGGTATGCGGGAGAAAGCGCGCCGTCTCAGGCCGTGATCTTGTTTCCGGTGTAGAGTTCGTAGTACTTGCCCTGCTGGGCGATGAGCTGGTCGTGGGTGCCCCGCTCGATGATCCGGCCCTGCTCGAGGACCATGATGCAGTCGGAGTTGCGGACCGTGGAGAGCCTGTGCGCGATGACGAAGGTGGTGCGGCCCTGCATCAGGGCGTCCATGCCCCGGGCAACCAGGGCTTCGGTGCGGGTGTCGATGGAGGAGGTGGCCTCGTCCAGGATCAGGCAGGGCGGGTCCG
>CAMKAE010000155.1 GCA_946410395.1 uncultured Clostridia bacterium | reverse complement strand
TTTTCCTTCTGGCCGAGCTTGCGCTCCGTGCCGTGGATCAGCCGGTCGATGTTGGCGTGGTGGCGGGCCACCAGGAAGGCGGCCAGCAGCCAGGCCCACGCGATGGCGATCGCGTTGCCGGGCGCGGCCAGAAAGGTGATGATTAGCGCGTAGGCGATGATCACCGCGATGGAGCCCACGGAGACGTAGCGCCAGATGGCGATCAGCGCGATGCCGACGATGTAGCTGAGCAGGGCCGGCACGGGGAAGCAATACAGCATGACGGCGACCGTGCAGGCCGCTCCCTTGCCGCCCCGGAACTGGAAGAACACGGGCCAGTTGTGGCCGATGACCACCATGATGCCGGCCAGCATGGCGCCTTCCAGCCGGCCGGTGATTAGCTGACCGATCCAGCAGGCGAGCAGCGCCTTGGCCACATCGCCCAGGAACACCAGGATTCCGTCCCGGAGCCCCATGACGCGCAGGGCGTTGGTGGCGCCGGTGTTTTTGCTGCCTACCTCCCGGAGGTCGGGCTTGTTACGAATCTTTGCCAGCACGAGGCCCGTGGACAGAGAACCGAGCAGATAGGCGATCAGGGCCGTCAGGATATAACGCAGAACAGGACTCATCGGTTTTATGCCTCCCTGGTTTTCTCCCGGATGATGAAGCGCAGCGGTGTGCCGGTGAAATCAAAGGTTTTCCGGAAGTAGTTTTCCAGATAGCGCTTGTAGGCAAAGTGCATCAGCTTTTCGTCATTCACGAAGAAGATGAAGGAAGGCGGGCAGGCGCTCTGCTGCGTGACGTAGTAGATCTTGAGCCGGTGGCCGTTGGAGGCCGGCGGCTGCACGTCCGCCGTGGCGTCGGCCAGCACGTCGTTGAGCATGCCGGTGGGAATGCGCTTGGTCCACTGCGCCCAGACCTGATCGCAGGTCTCGAGCACGGTGTTCACCCGCTGGCCGGTCTTGGCGGAGAGGAAGATCACCGGCACATAGTCCATAAATTTCAGCGCTTCATAGACCTCCTTGCGGAAGGCCTCCATGGTGCCGGTGTCCTTTTCGATCGCGTCCCACTTGTTCACCACGATGACGGCGGCCTTGCCCTCGTCGTGGATGATGCCGGCGATCTTGGTGTCTTGCTCGGTCACGCCGTCGTTGGCGTCGATCAGCAGCAGTGCGACGTCGCAGCGCTCAATCGCGGCGATGGCCCGCAGCACGCTGTACTTCTCCAGGCTCTCGTCCTCGATCTGGCTCTTTTTGCGGATGCCGGCGGTGTCGATGATGTTGTAGCGGTTGCCGTCTTTGGCGGTGAGGAGCGTGTCGATGGCGTCCCGGGTGGTGCCCGCGATATCGGACACCATGGAGCGCTCCTGCCCGAGCAGGCGGTTGGTCAGCGAGCTTTTTCCCACATTGGGCCTGCCCACCACCGCCAGCTGCATGACGTGGGTCTCTTCCGCCTCGTCCTCCGCCTTCGTGGGCAGCGCCGCGCAGATGGCCTCCAGCAGGTCGCCGAGCCCCATCATGTTGGCCGCGCTGATGGGCATCGGATCGCCCAGACCCAGCTCGTAGAACTCGTACATCTGGTCTGTCTGGGACACGTGGTCGATCTTGTTGACCACGAGGATCACCGGCTTGGACGTGCGCCGCAGCAGGTCTGCCACGTCCCGGTCCTCGTCGGTGAGGCCGGTGCGCCCGTCGGTGAAAAAGCAGATCACGTCCGCGGTGTCGATCGCGATCTCCGCCTGGCGGCGCATCTGGCGCAGGAAAACATCGTCCGAGTGCACGTCGATGCCCCCGGTGTCGATGAGGGTCAGCTTGCGGCCGAGCCATTCGACGTCCGTGTAGATCCGGTCCCGGGTGACGCCCGGCGTGTCCTCCACGATCGAGATGCGCTTGCCGGCCACTTTGTTGAAGAACGTGGATTTGCCCACGTTGGGGCGGCCTACCACCGCCACGAGAGGATTTGCCATGTGTTTTTACCATCCTTCCTGACCGCTGAGCGCGCGCCAGAGGCATTCGCCGCTGTTGTCCACCGCATAGAGCGGGGCGCAGAGCCCGGCGCGCAGCTCCGTCAGGGTCATATTGTCGAGGAACAGCTCGCTGTCGGCGCGGAGCATGCCCCGGGAAATCAGGATTGCGTCCGCTTCCACATCCCGCACGGCCGCCAGCAGGTCCTGGCCGGTGATGAGGCCGGTGACGGTGATGGACTCCCCGAAGTAGCGATTGACCACCGGGATCACCCGGACCCGGGTGCCTTTCGGGGCCAGCTCGTCGCACCAGGCCTGCATATACGGCGCCAGGGAGGTGCCGCATGCGATGGCCAGGCTGCGCGGAGGTGTTTCCGCCACGGGCTCGTCCTCCGCGGCGAAGCGCAGGTCGGTCTCGAACTGCCGCAGCATGCCCACGCCGTTTTCGATCTGGGGGTAGTCCTCATAGGCCTCGTCGTCGGGGAAGGGCTGGCCGGTGAGACAGTAGAACTCGTCAGCGGGGAAGACGAAGCGCGTGCCCAACTCGCGCAGGAACCGCTGCCGGAAGGACTCGGCCTGTGCGAGCAACTGCGCGGCCCGTGCGGCGGTATACGGCTCGATGTGCGCCAGGCGCTCCCGGAAGCGGGTCAGCCCCACCGGGACAAGGGCCACGGACCGGGCCGCGGGCCAGAGCGCCGCCAGGTCGTTCAGCGTGCGGTCCAGCACAGGCCCGTCGTTCCAGCCGGGGCAGAGCACCACCTGGCAGTGGAAGCGCAGCCCGGCGTCCTTCAGCCGCTCCAGCCGGGGCATCAGCTGGGCGGCGCGGGGGTTTTTCAGCATCCGGACCCGAACCTCCGGATCCGTGGCGTGGACCGAGATGTACAGCGGGCTCACCCGGCGCCGCAGCACCCGGTCAAACTCCGCGTCGGACATGTTGGTCATGGTGATGTAGTTGCCCATCATCAGGGAGAGGCGCCAGTCGTCGTCCTTGACGTAGAGGGTTTCCCGCATGCCCGGCGGCATCTGGTCGATGAAGCAGAAGACGCAGTGGTTGGCGCAGGGACGGGGATTGGACACGATGGTCTCGTCCAGGGTCAGGCCCAGGGGTTCCCAGTCGGCCTTCCGGATGTCGACCGTGCGCGCCTCGCCGTCCCGGCTGAAGGTGAGCGCAAAGGCGTCGTGGGCGGTGAGTGCCTGGTAGTCGATCTGATCGATCACCGGCTCCCCGGCGATGGAGAGCAGCAGATCTCCGGCCCGCAGGCCCGCGCGCTCCGCCGCGGATCCCGGCGCAACGCGCTGAATTCCTGTCGCCACGCCACCCCACCTCCCTGAGCTGCATATCTTTCCATATGAATTATGCCGCCAAACGGCCCGATTGTCAAGGGCAGCGTGCGCGAACAATCCTGCGCGAAACCCATTGACAAGCAGCCGGTAACGTGGTATATTGATCATGACATATGAACAAGTGCTCATATGTAAGCAGCAAAAGGAGGGCACAGCGCCATGAAGAAGACCTACAAGATCGACGTGGATTGCGCAAACTGCGCCAACAAGATGGAAACCGCGGCCTGCAAGACGCCCGGCGTGGCGTCCGCCGTGGTGAACTTCATGACCCTCAAGATGACGGTGAACTTTGAGGAGGGAGCCGACCCCAAGCAGGTCATGCAGGACGTGCTGGCCAACTGCAAGCGGGTGGAGTCCGACTGCGAAATCTTCCTGTAAGGGATCAGCGTGAGGAAAGAAGGCGGAACGGGTGAACCGCAGACAGAAACGGGTGCTTTGTCGGATCATCATCACGGCGGGATTGCTGGTCGCGCTGTACTTCATCCATGTGGAGAATGTGCTGGACGGCTGGCTCACCTTTGGCCTGTATCTGATCCCATACGGGATCATCGGCTGGGATGTGCTGCGCAAGGCGTGGAAGGGCATCGTCAACCGGCAGCCCTTCGACGAGTGCTTCCTGATGGCCATCGCGACGGTGGGCGCCTTCGTGCTGGGCCGCATCCGCACCGGGGATTACATGGAAGCCGTGGCGGTGATGCTGTTCTACCAGATCGGCGAGCTGTTCCAGAGCGTGGCCGTGGGGAAGAGCCGGCAGTCGATCACCGCCCTGATGGATATCCGCCCGGACACCGCCTGCATCGAACAGGCGGACGGAACCACGCAGGTTGTGGACGCCGACGAGGTGGAGATCGGCGCTATCCTGGTTGTGAAACCCGGGGAAAAGATCCCGGTGGACGGAACGGTGATCAGCGGGAACTCGGCCCTGGACACCGCGGCCCTGACCGGGGAGAGCCTGCCGCGCGATGTGAAGCCGGGGGACCCGGTGCTCTCGGGCTGCGTCAATCTCAACGGTATGCTCCGCCTGCGCGCGGACCGGGAGGCGGGGGAGTCCACGGCCGCACGGATTCTGGACCTCATCGAGAACGCCTCCTCGCGCAAGAGCCGCAGCGAGGCCTTCATCAGCCGCTTTGCCCGGGTTTACACCCCCGCGGTGGTGCTCAGCGCCGTGGCGCTGGCCCTGCTGGGGCCTACGGTTTCCCTGCTGCTCGGCCGGGATCCGCTGTGGAGCGAATGGCTGCTGCGCGCCCTGACCTTCCTGGTGATCTCCTGCCCCTGCGCGCTGGTGATTTCGATCCCTCTGACCTTTTTTGCCGGGATCGGCAGGGCCAGCCGCAAGGGTGTGCTGGTGAAGGGTTCCAGCGAGCTTGAGCGGCTTGCGGACACGCGGATCGTCGCCTTTGACAAGACCGGCACCATGACCCAGGGCGTCTTTGAGGTGGCTGGGATCCACCACAGCAGCCTTCCGGAGGAGGAACTGCTGGAGCTGGCCGCCCTGGCCGAGTGCCGCTCCAACCATCCGATCAGCCAGAGCCTGCGCCGCGCGTGCGCAGGGCCGGTGGACGAGACGCGGGTGACCGAGACGCAGGAGTATGCCGGCGAGGGCGTTGTGGCCACGGTGGATGGGCGGAAAGTGGCCGCGGGCAACGACAAACTGATGGACCGCCTCGGCATTTCCAGCGAGCCCTGTCATTCGGTGGGTACGGTCGTGCATCTGGCGGTGGACGGCGCTTACTGTGGGCACGTCCTGATCGCAGACAGCCTGAAGCCAACAGCCCGGGAGGCTGTGGACGCCCTGCGCAGAAACGGCGTCCGGCAGACCGTGATGCTCAGCGGAGACCGGCGGGCGGCCGCGGAAGCCGTGGCGGAGAACCTCGGCATCGACACCGTCTGCGCGGAGCTGCTGCCGGAGGACAAGGTCAAGGCGGTGGAGGACCTGCTCGCATCCAAGCGGGAAAAAGAAATCCTGGCCTTTGTGGGGGACGGCATCAACGACGCGCCGGTTCTGACCCGCGCCGACATCGGCATCGCCATGGGCGCGCTGGGCTCCGACGCGGCCATCGAGGCGGCGGACATCGTGCTGATGGACGACGA
>CAMKAE010000154.1 GCA_946410395.1 uncultured Clostridia bacterium | reverse complement strand
AATTGTACAGGTGGGGCTTGACGCTGGTGTGATCGTGGCCGGTGGCGGTCAGCACATGGGTCAGGAAGGGCTCACCGTTGTCCGTGAGGATGCCGCGGTAGCTGTCCGGGGAGGAGGACACCACGCCGTCGGCCTTCGAGGAACTGATCAGCAGGACCCGGGGTTTCAGGTCCTCCGGGAAGCGCATCTCCGCCGGGGTGAGCTGGCCGGGGTGCATGGGGGAGCCGGGGATCTTCGTCAGGCCTGGCGCTGGGCAGACCGC
This sequence comes from uncultured Clostridia bacterium, assembly GCA_946410395.1. GTDB lineage: Bacteria > Bacillota > Clostridia > Christensenellales > Aristaeellaceae > RUG11272. The sequence goes on along the minus strand of CAMKAE010000154.1, from coordinate 5,178 downwards.
TCCGATGTACCCGAAGCGCTCCGGCAGCCGGAAGCCGATGAACAGCGACTCCCTTCCGCCCATGGAGAAGCCGGTGATCGCGGTGTTCTCCCGTCCCTGCGCCACGGAGAAATGGGCTTCGATAAAGGGCATCAGGTCTGTGGTCAAATCGTTGATGAAGTTGTCGTAGGCCAGGCAGTTTTCCAGGTCCATGCCGGTGCAGAAGGGCTTCTCGCTGCTGCAGAAGATGTAGGGCAGGACCACGATCATCTCCTCCGCTTCCCCGTCGAGCTGGAGGTTGGTGAGGATGCGGCTGAGCCCCACGATGTCCCGGGCCATCCAGCCCTGGTTGTCATAGAAGCCGTGGAGAATGTAGAGCACCGGGTAGCGCTTCTCCTCCGTGTAGTTCGCGGGCAGGAGCACGTTCACCGGGGTCTTGCGCCCGGCGGTGCGGGAGTCGTAGACATACTGCCTGAACGCGGGGTATTCGACGCCCTCACGGGCCTGGTCATAGCCCGCCGGGGGCAGCTCCACAATGCGGGGCTGAAGTGCGGTCATGTCGGGTTCCTCCTCCGCGATGCCTGTGAGAAGCGCTCCGGCGGCCAGAATCAGGGCCAGCAGCGCGCTTATGAGCCTTCCGGATCGTTTCATTTGCTATGCCTCTCCTGTTTGTCAGCGGATGAAGTGCGTGAAGGCGCCGCGCAGGACCTCCGGCGCGCCGAAGGCGTCCTTGCCGGCGGCGATGGCCTTGATCAGGAAGGCCATGTTGGCGGCCATGTTGCGGACGGTCTGCACGCCCTCCTCGTCGCGGAGCACGTCCTCGGCGGAAAAGCCGTGCACGTCGTTCCAGTAAGTGCTGGGGACCGTGGGCATGCCGCTGATGCCGAAGAACTGGTTCAGCGCCTCAAAGCTCGCGCTGTTGCCCCCGCGGCGGCAGGATACCACCGACGCGGCGACCTTCATGTGCAGATCGTAGTTCTTGCTGTAGAACAGGCGCTGCAGGAAGGACATCACGGTGCCGTTGGGGTTGCCGTAATAGACCGGCGAGCCCACGATCAGGCCGTCCGCCGCGGCGAGCTTGGGAGCTGTTTCGTTCACGATGTCGTCGAACACGCACTTGCCCAGCTCTCTGCAGCGGTTGCAGGAGATGCAGCCGCGGACATCCTTGTTCCCGACCTGGATCTCTTCGGTCTCAATGCCCTCCCGGTTCAGCACTTCTGCGGCCAGGGCCAGGGCGGTGTGGGTGCAGCCCTTCGCGTGCGGGCTGCCGTTGATCAGCAGAACCTTCATGAATGTGTACCTCCTCATTCCTTTGGGCGCGCCTTCGCACCCCGTGGTGGTCGTTTCAGAAGCGTTATTCACCGTGCGGCGCGGGAAATCCTGCGCGGATCGGGCCGCTGCGGCTGTTTTTCTTTGTCAGACGGCCAGCCCCTTCACCAGTCGCCCGCGTGCCCCCGCCGGCGCAGCTGCCGCTGGAAGCAATTATCGCACAGGCGGTGGGGCCAGTTCCAGGCCAGGCGGCGCCCGCAGTCCGGGCAGCGCTTCTCCTGCAGGCGCTGGGTGGAGAGAATGTGGATGATGCCGCGGGAGATCAGGTCCTTGCGCTGCTGGATCTGTGCCAGGACATCGTCGGGATCCTCCAGGAACAGCCGGGCATAGTTGTAGTACAGGTCGCAGCGGCGGTAGTCTGCCTCCAGCGTGTCGAGCATCGGGGTGACGCAGGCCTCGGGGACGATGATCTCCGGCAGCGCGGGCAGCACGTCCAGGTGCTCGCCGCGGGCTTCGGCCCGGTACATCGCCCGCCAGCGCTCCAGCAGGTCCTGCTCCGTCTCGTCGAAGGGGATGCAGACGAAGCGGTACAGCAGCTCCTTGTCGGTCTCCGGGGTCTCGAGCATGGCGGCCAGGGCCATCATCCGCTGGGTGGAGGCCTTGGAGAAGCAGCCCTTGTCCTGCATGCCCATCCACTGCCGGATGGTCTCGGTCAGGGGCAGCGGAACGCCCAGCAGCGAGCCGGGGAAGCGCACCACGGCCTCTGTGACAGGGGGCAGTTCCTTCTCCAGCGCGTGGGCCACCAGCCGGTGAAAGCCGAAGGCGTTGACATAGCCCGTGTCGTAGATCCCGAAGCGCCCGGCCCGGCCCGCGATCTGCTTGAACTCCGCGTCCGTCAGGGTCCGGGTGATGTCCCCGTCGTACTTCTCGGACTCCAGGAACACCACGCGCTTGATGGGCAGGTTCATGCCCATGGCAATGGCGTCGGTGGAGACCGCCACCTGCGTGTCCCCGTTGCGGAAGCGCTCCGCCTGGTCCCGGCGCACGTCCGGGGGCAGGGCGCCGTAGATCAGGGAGACCCGGAAGCCGGCCTGGCGCAGCTCGGCGGCCACCGCGTGGACCCGGGCCTTGGCGAACACAATCAGCGCGTCCCCGGGCCGGACGGAATCGGGGAAGGAGAAGCGGGCCTTTTCCATGACCAGGGGCGTCATCCGCTCATGGCGGACGATGCGCATCGTATCGCCGCACTCGGCGATCATCCGGGTGAGGATCCCTTCCGCGTCGGGGGAGGCGCACAGGTGGATCTCGTCGGCGCACAGGCCCAGGATCGCGTCGGTCCAGGCTCCGCCCCGGTCGCGGTCCGTCACCATCTGGCATTCGTCGATGACCGCGACGTCATAGTGCGCCTTCAGGTCCGCCATCTCCACGGTGGAGGACTGGACCCGCGCAAAGGGCACGAGGATCCGCTCCTCGCCGGTCACCAGGCTGCAGGGGATCCCCTCCAGGTTCAGCGTGTCGAACTGCTCCGCCGCCAGCAGGCGCAGCGGGCCTAGATAGATGCCCCGCAGCGCGCCGTGCAGGCGGCTGATACCGTCGAAGGTCTTGCCGGAGTTGGTGGGCCCCAGGTGCAGCACAAAGCGCCGCTTCATCGACCGGGCTCGGGGATACAGGTCGCAGATCCGCTCCGGGATGGCGTCGAGCAGGGCGGTCTGCAGGGCCTCCTCCTCCCGGCGCTCCGCGTCGGTCTCCCGCTGCAGGCGGCTGACGGAGGGATTGGCAGCCAGCAGCCGCCGGATGCGCTTCACAGGGAAGCGGCGCCGCACCTCGGCGCAGACGGCGGACCGGGCCCGCCGGACGTCCTTCTGCAGGGCGTGGGCCAGCTTTTCGCCGCCGGGCATCGTGATGTTCCGGCAGGCGGAGAGCTCCGGGAAGGCCTTGAACAGGGCATCCTGTAGGGCGAGGGTCAGGCTCTTGGGCCGGAAGGCCCGCTCCACGAAGTCCTCCGGGATCCCGTCCCGGAAAGGCCCGTCGGTCAGCGCCTGCAGGACGCGCGCGCCCGCATCCCTGCGCGGGACCAGCGCGCCGAGGTCTTCGTGCCGCAGGCTCCGCTCCACCCGCCGGTCCGCCTCGGCAACCAGGGGCTGCTGCTGTTTCTGGAAGAAGCGCCGGACGGCGAGTTCCTCCACGCGCTTCACCGCGGCGTGGGCCTTGCCCAGGGTCACGCGGTAGCGGGAGACCGAGCGCAGGAAGGGCAGGTCCACGTCGCCGCCGTGGCGAAGCTCGCTGAGGATCAGCGGCTCCAGCTGCTCAAACTCGGCCCGGTGGTAGTCCTGGACCAGCTCGCCGCGCTGCAGGGCCTGGTAAACCTTGTCCCGCCGCTTTTCGTGGTAGAACTGCCGCTCGAAGGATTCACCGTGGAGGTACAGCTCCCGCTCAGCGGGGCTCAGGCGCTTCAGCTCCGGCTCCAGCTGCTTGACCAGGCGCTGGTACAGGTATTTCTCCCGCTCCCCGCTCACCTGCCCGACATAGGCCGCCAGGGCCTCGGGATGCTCCATGCGCTCACCTCCTCTCCCCTCAACCATACCAGAAAACCCGGCAAAAAGCAATGAAGCCGCGCTGCACCCGGTGATTGAATCTTTGCCGGATTTGTGGTATCGTAGGCGTGCGGAGACCCCGCAAAACGGAACCGGGGGAGAGGACGATGGCATATTATCTGATCGGGGAGTCCCTGACGCCCTGCAGGCAGAAGGACATCCGCGGGGCAGGCGCGCCCTACGCGGCGGTGCTGACCGCACAGGAATGGCAGAAGCAGCGGGACAGCTTTGACATGCAGATCGACATGGACATGGACACGGACACGCCCCAGGAGACCAAGGCTGTGGTGAACATGGACTCCCTGACGGGGACCTTTTCGATCCCCGACCGCGCGGACATCGGCGGGCCGCGGCACGGCTTTTCCTTTGCCCTGGACGAGAAGGGCATCGTGCTGGTGGACGACACCGGCTACGCGGAGGAGCTGGTGCTGACCGTTAGCCGGACCAAGAAGTGGCGGCTGCCGAGCCTGGAGCGCTTCCTGTACGACCTGCTGGAGCTGACCATCGCCGGGGACCTCTCCCTGCTGGAGAAGTCGGAGCACCGGCTGAACCTGATCGAGGAGGCCATCCTGCGGGGCGAGGTGCAGGCCTATCCCAAGGAGATGAACGACATCCGGGGCGATCTGCTGGACCTGCGGGTGCACTATGAGCAGCTCATCGACCTGGGCCAGGAGCTGGAGGAGAACGAGAACGGCTTCTTTGCCGAGGAGAACCTGCGCTATTTCCACATGTTCACCGAGCGGGTCATGCGCCTGCAGGACATGGTCACCGGCCAGCGCGAGTACGTGATGCAGCTGCGCGACCTGATGCAGTCCCAGCTGGATGTGCGCCAGAACCGGATCATGACTCTGCTGACCGTGGTCACCTCCATCTTTCTGCCCCTGACCCTGATCGCGGGCTGGTACGGCATGAACTTTGTCTACATGCCCGAACTGAAGTGGCGCTTCGCCTACCCGACGGTGATTGCGGTGTCGGTGCTGATCGTCGTTGTGTGCCTGATCTGGTTCAAGCGGAAAAAATGGATGTAAGGGTGCCCGGAAAACAGAAAAACAAAGAACAAAAAACGGCAGGCTTGCTCCGGCAGGGCCTGTCGTTTTTCCGAAACCGGCGGCGTTTTCTCTCATTCCGCGCCAGGGCGGCGCCGGCCTGAGCGAAAGAGAATCTTTCCAGGGGGATTGACATCCGCCGGCAGCTCCTGTATAACTGCGCTGATGCTGTCCGCGCGGGCGGCATTTATCACGGGGGAAGAGATGATCCGATGCGCGCTTCACACGTCACCAACATGACCGAGGGCAGGCCGATGAAACTGCTCTCGGTGTTTGCGCTGCCGCTGCTG
>CAMKAE010000153.1 GCA_946410395.1 uncultured Clostridia bacterium | reverse complement strand
AGACCGCGACCTGCACGCGCTGCAATACCGAGAAAAAGACCCGCGAGATTGCGGCGCTGGGACACAGCTTCGGGGAATACAAGGTGACCAAAGCCGCGACCTGCACCGAGAAGGGTGAAGAGACCGCGACCTGCACGCGCTGCAATACCGAGAAAAAGACCCGCGAGATTGCGGCGCTGGGACACGCTTACGGCGAATACGTCGAGACGAAAGCCCCGACCTGCACCGAAAAAGGCGTGAAGACCGCCACTTGCTCGCGCTGCGGAGAAACAACGACACAGGATATTCCTGCGCTGGGACATAGCTACTCCAAATACGAGGTGATCAAAGCCGCGACCTGCACCGAGAAGGGTCAGCAGACAGCTGCATGTGATCGCTGCGGAGAGACAAAGGTCAGCGATGTGCCTGCTCTTGGGCATAGCGGACGCTGGATTACGGTAACCGAGCCCACGGCGACTGAAAACGGTTACAAGGAATTTAAATGTACGCGCTGCGGTAAAGTCCTGGATACCCAGATCATTCCCAAAATCGGTGAAGCAGGCAGCAAAAAGATCAACAACCTTGGTGTCAAGCTTGCCGAAACCGAATTCGAGACACTCCCCTCCATTTGGATGATTGACCTCTCACAGACTGAACCGGTTTGCGTGCCGCTCCTCTTTGCTGACACTTACGTCGTTGGTCAGCTCGTGGTCGAGGTTCACGACGGTATCATGACGGTCAAGGTTGAATTGCCCGAGAGCGTTAAGGTCGAAGAAATCAAACTCAAGCTGAGCGCCACTGTTGAAGGACTCCTCGATGAAAAGGAATACGAGTTTGATACGGAATACCGGATTGCTGACGAATTCGGTGAGGCGGACACGCTGTATCTCTGCTTTGATGGCGTGGCTGAGATTGAAGAGACAATGCTGTCCTCTTTCCGGACACTTGAAGATGTACTGTCCGAGTATCAGGAAGCTCTTGATGCCATGACCAATACGCTGCTGAAAGAGTAATATCCTACGGCCAAAGCTGTTTGTGATCCAAACAGCTTTGGCATTCTCTTCAACATTGCAGTTCTAAAAAAGGCGGTGCTATTTCAAGTGAAACTCGGCAAGAACACAAACAAAATCCTTGCGTGGATAATCGCGATTGTCTTTGTATTCAACCTGTCTCTTTTCGGCATCGCTGGATTCGGATGGACTGCAAATGCTGAGGATGGAGAAGCCGCAGAAGAAGTCACGCCATCCGTGCAAACAGTGACAGACGAACAAAGCCCGGATACCTTGACAGACAGCCGTCCGACCGACGAGCTGGGTGCAGCTGATCCAACCGCAGCGTCCGGTCTGCAAGAATCTGCTCCGGTGCCGGATGAATCATCCCAAGCCGATTTGCAGCCCGAAGGATCTGAACCGGCTGATCAGGACATGGCAAGTGTATTGGATGTCATAGAAGAGGCGGATGAAAACGCTGTGACAAGCCCTGAGGGGCTTTCTGACGCTGCGGCTGTCAATGAAGAAGCAGCAGAAACAGCGCCCGACATTGAAAAAGGGACTGTAACCCCGGAGACGGATACGGCGGAAGGAGACGTATCGTCAGAACAGGACAATGCAGGGGAAAATGGCGAAGACGATGCGAAAGCAGCTTCTGAAGACGATCATCCCGAACCTGAATTTGAAAGCGGATACTGCACGGTTAGGGGCGGAACCACGCTCTATGAAGATGAGACGCTCGGAAAAGTAACAGGAACCTTTGCTTCAGGCAGTGCCGTCTATGCGCTTTCGCAGGGGACGAGCCGGGACGCCCATAAATTGTTGAAGGTAGCCTTCTCTCTGACAGATGACGAAGGGAAGGGACCTGCTCTTGTTACCGGATATGTTTATGCTTCTTCTGCTGCGGTCATGAGCGAAGAAGAAGCAGCTTCCCTGAAGAACACGTTCAGTGGCAAGAATCTGGTATATGCAGGTGTGCAGATTCCTGAGATCACGACTTTTGCATATACTGCACACGAAGACACAGAGGATGAAGCAACATCTGCCGAAAGTCAGAGCGATCATCAATCTTCCCAAGATGACGCAGATGAAGAAAACGGCTTCGAGCTGGTTCCGATTGACGATGAAGTTGATCTGAATGAGCCGTCTGAAGGAGCAGACGCCGGTGAATCAGAGCCGGAAGACAGTGCGGCTGTCAAAGATGAAACGGATCAGGAGACGCCTGGAAGCGAAGAGGATAACGATCCGATTGTGCCTATCGTGATGTATTATGTGGGGGAGGATGCGGACGGCAGTAAGCCAATTGAGGCGGTCACGGCTGATGCGGGGACGCCAGGTTCCTCGTCCGGGCCCTACACGTTTACCGTGGACAATGTGCAGTATACGTTAGATGGCAACAATATCACCGTTGACAAGTATAACGGGTCTGCGGCAGAAGTAACGATCCCGAAGACCATCAACGGCATTCGTGTGACGCAGATCGGTACAGGTGCGTTCGAGAGTAAGACAACGCTCACGAAGATCACTTTACCGCCGTGCATTCAAAAGATTTGTTCCAGGGCGTTTGCAAACTGCACCAACCTTGTTCAGATGGATTCTACCTCTGATACTGCGATCTCATTTGACATTGACGGATATGATGAGGAAGCCCCAAAGGCTGAATCAATTCAGGCTGTACAAGGTCGGGAAGTAACCGTTAATGTCTACTTGCAAGGGTATGACATCGCAGAAGCTGAAGTCAGGATCAATTACGATTCTGCTCTTTATGAATTCGTTGAGATCAAAACAGATCATACGCTGACAGGAAGCAATACGATCCGGATTTCATCGGATGGAAATGATTTTGACGGGTCTGTGGCGACAGTGACCCTGAAAGTCAAGGATTCCGCACAGACAGGCAGTGCGGATGTCGATGTGACGGTGGTATCAGCCAAGGATAAAGATCAGAAAGATACTGACTGTCTTGCGTACAGCGACCATATCAAGATCGTCGAAGCTTCCAGCCGGATTCCCGGCGATGTCAACGACGATGGGGAGGTCGGTCTGGTCGACTGGATGCTGTTGGGCCAGTCCATCGCAGGATGGGATGTCAGCATCAACGAGAGCAATGGCGATGTAAACGGCGACGGAGAGGTAACCTTGCTCGACTGGATGCTGTTGGGGCAGTCGCTCGCGGGCTGGGAAGTCACTCTTCAGTAATAGATAGATCAAAGCGTCCCACCCCAAATTAAACCTTCTCTCTGATGATTGAGACTTTGCTTTCCGTTGCAAGCTCATACAAAGAGCGACTTGCCCAATGCGACATTCACTGTCACAGAGAGCAAGCCGCTCTTTCTTGTAAGTAGACAATATCAATCCTGATTCCGGCTGATCTCATCCCGCCCCTCCCGGAGCATCAGCCCGCGGACGGCGTCCACAGGGGTCGTGCGCCCGTGAATCACCGCGTCCACTGCCTGGACGATGGGCAGCTCCACCTGGTATTTCTCTCCCAGGGACACGGCAGCCGGCAGGGCGTTGACGCCTTCGACCACCATGCCCACGCGGCGGATCGCTTCGTCGGGCGCAACGCCGCTGCCGATGAGCTCGCCGGCCTGATGGTTGCGGCTGAAGCGGCTGGTGCAGGTCACGATCAGGTCGCCCATGCCGGAGAGCCCAGCGAAGGTGCCCGCCTGCATGCCCATGGCACGGCCCAAACGCTGCATTTCTGCCAGACCGCGGGTGATCAGCGCGGCCCGGGCGTTGTCGCCCTGTCCCAGCCCGTCGCTGATGCCCGCGGCCAGCGCAATGATGTTTTTCAGCGCACCGCACAGCTCCACGCCCCGGATATCCGTATTGGTGTACACCCGGAAGGAGGGGGTCATGAAGATGGCCTGAACGGCCTTCGCCGCCTGCTCGTCCGCGCAGGCGGCCACGATGGCGGTCAGCTTGTCCCGGGCCACTTCCTCGGCATGGGTGGGGCCGGAGAGGGCGACCACCCGGGCATTCTCCCCGATTTCTTGCCGGATGACCTCCGAGAGGGGCAGCAGCGTGCCGGGCTCAATGCCCTTTGCGGCGTCGGCCATCAGCTGATCCGGTGCCAGGAAGGGCTTCATCCGGCGTGCGGTTGCCCGAACGTGAGGCGACGGAACCGCGAACACCACCAGATCCCGGCCACAGGCGGCCTCTTCCGCCTTTTCCGTCAGCCGGACACCCGCCGGCAGGAGCACGCCGGGCAGGCGGGGGTGCGACCGGGTTTCGCGAAGTGAAGCGACCTCCTCCGGCAGGGCAGACCACAGGACTGTTTCGTGACCGCGGTTTGCCAGCAGGCGCGCCAGGGCAAAGCCCCATGTGCCTGCGCCCAGTACACTGACACGGCTCATTGTCCGTCTCCTCCCGTCATCTGATTTTGATCGAAACCCTCGGTGCTTTCCTTCTCAAAAAGGGTTTTCAACGTGGCCAGCAGGATGCTCAGATCCATCACCAGCGATGGATGGGCGATGTACATCAGGTCCATCATCAGCTTGTCGTAGGGGGTCGAGTTGTACTTGCCGTAGACCTGCGCGTAACCTGTCAGCCCGGCCTTCACCTGCAGGCGCAGGCGGAACTCGGGCAGCTCCCGCTCGTATCGGATCACGTTTTCCAGCCGCTCCGGGCGCGGGCCGACCATGCTCATGTCACCCCGGAGAATGTTGAACAGCTGCGGCAGCTCGTCGATGCGCCAGCGCCGGATGAAGCGGCCCACCGGTGTGATGCGCGGATCATCACGGCAGGCAGAGCGGGGTGCGGTCTCGTCGTCCTCGGCGTCTGGCCGCATGCTGCGGAACTTGATGATGCGGAATTGCCGGCCGTCCTTCGTCAGGCGCACCTGACGGAAGAACACCGGGCCGCCGTCTGAAAGTCGGATGGCTGCGGCGGTGAACAGCATCACGGGGCTCAGAATCAGCAGGAGCAGGCAGCTGAGGACGATGTCGAAGAAGCGCTTTGCGACGGCGTATTCCGGCAGCAGGTGCTGCCGTTCCGCCCGGAGGATGGGCAGGTGAAACATGTGCATGGGATGCGCCCCGCTCATGATCACATCCCCGATCCGGGGGACCACCATCACCTGGATGTCCTTTTCCACGCAGTATTTCAGGATCAGGTTCCGGTCGTGGCTGTGGACACCGCTTAGGAAAACGGTTTTGCAGGCGTCCAGCCGGCTCAGATCCGCCAGGCATTCCGCCGCGGACAGGTTGACGATCACCCGGTATTTACGGGAGAAGCCGTACTTCTCGATCAGCGTCTCCATGCCCTCCCGGGCGTCGTAGATCACCGCGGTGTCCAGGGGCTCGAAGGCGTGGAAATACCACGCAGTGGCAGCCCATGTCCACAGCGCCGACAGGCAGAACTGTGCGGCCAGGGTGATGAGCCCGGGCCAGAGCGTCGGCAAACGCCGGAACAGCAGGCCCATGATCAGCAGCATGACCGCGTCGGCCAGCAACACCGCGAGCCATTGGC
>CAMKAE010000152.1 GCA_946410395.1 uncultured Clostridia bacterium | reverse complement strand
ACAGCCTGCTCCCGCATCTTGAACTTCTGGATCTTGCCCGCGTCGTTCATCGGGAAGCCGTCCACGAACTCGATATACTTGGGCACCTTGTGCTTGGCCATGTGGTCAAGAACGAACTTTTTGATCTCGTCCGCCGTGGCGGTCTCACCCTCCTTGAGGATGATGCAGGCCATGATCTCCTCGCCCATGGCCTTGTCGGGCACGCCGATGACCTGCACGTCGGAGACCTTCGGATGCGTGTAGATGAACTCCTCGATCTCCTTGGGATAGATGTTCTCGCCGCCGCGGATGATCATGTCCTTCAGGCGGCCGGTGATGCGGTAGTTGCCCTCGGGGGTGCGGCAGGCCAGGTCGCCGGTGTGCAGCCAGCCGTCCTTGTCGATGGCGGCGGCGGTGGCCTTGGGCATCTTGTAATAGCCCTTCATGATGTTGTAGCCCCGGGCGACGAACTCGCCGATGACCTCGTCCGGGCAGTCCTCGCCGGTCTCGGGGTCCACGATCTTGCACTCCACCTCCGGGAAAGCCCGGCCCACGGTGGCCACGCGGACCTCGAGTGGATCGGTGGTCCGGCTCATGGTGCAGCCGGGGGAGGCTTCGGTCTGGCCGTAGACGATGACGATCTCCGTCATGTGCATCTTGTTCACCACGTCGCGCATCACGGCGATGGGGCAGGGGCTGCCCGCCATGATGCCGGTGCGCATATAGCTGAAATCGGTCTTTTCAAAGTCCGGGTGGGACAGCATGGCGATGAACATGGTGGGCACGCCGTGGAAGGCGGTGATGTGCTCGTTGTGGATGCAGGCCAGGGAAGACTTGGGAGAGAAGTAGGGCAGGGGCAGGATGGTACCGGCGTGGGTCATGGTGGCCGTCATGGCCAGCACCATGCCGAAGCAGTGGAACATCGGCACCTGGATCATCATCCGGTCGGCGGTGGACAGATCCATGCCGTCGCCGATGCACTTGCCGTCGTTGATGATGTTGTAGTGGGTCAGCATGACGCCCTTGGGGAAGCCGGTGGTGCCGGAGGTGTACTGCATGTTGCACACGTCGTTGACGTCCACCGCGGCCGCCATGCGCCGGACCTCCTCGATGGGAGTTCGCTCGGCGTATCCGAGGGCGTCGTCCCAGGTCAGGCAGCCCGCCTGGCGGAAGCCCACGGTGATCACGTTGCGCAGGAAGGGCAGGCGCCGGGCGTGCAGGGGTTCTCCGGCCTTGTGCTCCCGCAGCTCCGGGCACAGCTCGTTGATGATCTCCCTGTAGTCGGAGTCGCGGTAGCCGTCGATCATCACCAGGGTGTGGGTGTCGGACTGGCGCAGCAGGTATTCCGCCTCATGAATCTTGTAGGCGGTGTTCATGGTTACCAGCACGGCGCCGATCTTGGTGGTAGCCCAGAAGGTGACGTACCACTGCATCACGTTGGTGGCCCAGATGGTCACCTTGGAGCCGGCCTTCACGCCCAGGGAGATCAGCGCCCGGGCGAACTGGTCCACGTCGTCCCGGAACTCCGAGTAGGTGCGGGTGTAGTCCAGGGTGGTGTACTTGATGGCCAGCTGATCCGGAAACTCCGCGCAGACGTCGTCGAGCACCTGGGAGAAGGTCTTCTCGATCAGGGTCTCTTTCTTCCATAGATAATAGCCGGTGCCGCGGTTGTTGGGGAAGAGGTGCTTGCGGTTCAGGCGGGTGCTGGCGAAGGTGGAGAGATAGTTGGCGAAGTGGGTCAGGATGATCTCCGGGTCGTCCAGGTCCCGCATCCAGCGGGGGTCCCACTCCAGGGAGATGAACCCATCGTAGTTCACCGAGCGCAGGGCGTTCATCAGGTCCCGCAGGGGGAGCTGGCCCTCGCCGATCAGCTCCGGCACGGCTCCGTGATCCGTCCGGCGGAAGTCGTGGACGTGCACATGCCGCACATAGGCGCCGAGGTTGGTGATGGAGGCCTCGCCGTCCTCACCGGCGGTCAGGCAGGTTTCGTGCATGTTCCAGCAGGCGGCGAGACGCTCGTCGTCGGCAAAATGGTTCAGCAGATCCCGCAGCCGGGCGGTGTCGGCATAGGCGCCGATGGTGTCCACCAGCAGGGTGACGGGCTGGCTCAGCTCGGCCATCAGCTGTCCGAGCCGCTCCACGCAGGCGTCCTGCCGGTTGCTGGCGGTGTGGATCACGATGCAGGGAATGCCCAGACCGGCGCACAGCTCGGCGCAGGCGGCCAGCTCCTGCGGAAAGTCCGGCGCGGTGAAGTCCCGCACGGTATCGACGCAGGGGATGGACAGTTTCTGCTCCGCAAGGCCACGGCGCAGGACTGCGGCGATCTCCGGGTTGGCCAAACCGGTCTTCCCCTGGAAGAGCGGCGCGTTCACGTCATGTAGCTCGATGCCCTGAAGCTCGGTGGTGGCCGCCAGAGCGGTGAGCGCCTGCCAGCTGAGGGCTTTCCAGTCCCGGATCGAGAAAGAGAGCTTCATCCTTTACACCCCCTCGTACACGATCTTGTTCAGCGCGCTGATGTAGGCGCGGATGGCGGCGCCGATGATGTCCGTGGAAATGCCGTTGCCCGGATAGACTTTGCCGTCCGCCCGGAGCTTCACCAGCGCGCTGCCCATAGCCTCGCGCCCTTCCGTGACGGCCTGGATCTGGAAGTCGTCCAGCTCGTAGTGGTGGCCGATGATCTGTTCGATGGCGAGGAAAGCCGCGTCGATCGGGCCGTCGCCCACGGATACGCCGCGCAGCTGGCTGCCGCCGCGGTCCAGGGCAATGTTGGCGGTCGCATTGATGACATTACCGCTGTTGATCACATAGCTCTCGAGCCGGTAGGTCGGCGGCACCTGCATGGCGGTGGAGGCCACGATGGCGTCGAGTTCCCGCGTCCCTACCTGGTTCTTCCGGGCGGCCACGCGCTGGAAAGCCTCATAGACCCGGGCCATGTCCTCCTCGGCCAGGTCGTAGCCGAGCTGACGCACCACCTGCGCCACATCGGCTGCGGCGTCAGCGGCGGTCAGGGTCATGCCGGCGTTCTCTTCCCGGGCGGCGGCTCTCGGAGACAGGCCGCCGTCGGCCCGGTGACTGTTCATCAGCCACTGCAGCTGGCCCAGCGTCCGGCGAAGCTCGGTGGTCCGCAACCCGACCGCGATGCCCAGATCGTCGCCCCGCAGGCGGATGAAGTCCGCCAGCTGGCCCAGGGATATGGCGCTCCCGCCGAAGGCAGAGCAGACCAGGCCGTCGATGCCCTTTCCAGCCGCGGCCACTGCGCCCGCGCAGGCCATGTGCATCGCGTCGTTGATCTGCACAGACCAGGCCACATCGCCGGGGACCGCCGCGTCGGCCCTGACGGCCTCCGCAAAAGTCGCGAACTCGTCCGGGAACAGCACGCCGGCGGTGTCGCAGAGGGTGATCCGTGTGGCGCCGGCCGTCACGGCGGTGCGGATGGCGTCGGCCAGGAAGCCGCGCTCGGCGCGGGTGGCGTCCGCCGCCATGAAGCCCACATCCCCGCAAACCGCGCGGCAGGCCTTCACCTGCGCGGCGATGGCCTCGAGCAGGGCCGGGGCCTTCTTGTGGGCCGTGTACTCCATCTGAACCGGCGAGCAGGGCGCTTCCACGCTGAGGCTGGGCGCTTTGGCCGTGTGAATGCTGTCCCAGATGTAGGCGATCCGGGTGTCGTTGACAGGCACCACGGCGCACAGGGGCGTGGTCAGGGCGGCGGCCACGCTCTTGTTGAAGAGCTGGTCTGCCTTGCTCTCCCCGATGGGGGGCAGCTCCATGCGATCCACCTTCAGCCGGTCCAGGCTGCGGGCCATTTCCAGCTTTTCTCTGAAGGTCAGGGCGGTGTCCCGGTTCTCCGCCGCGTCGCGCAGGGTCCGGTCGGTCAGGTGAATCGTTCTCATGTGCGTTTCACTCCTGTTTTTTGATATGGTTTCATAAATCGGTTCATAGGGGGAATGGCAGAAAAAAACCCAGAATCTGACAGAATTCTGGGACGATCTTTCAACCGCGGTACCACCCGGATTGCCGCAAAAGCGGCCGCTCAGGCGCTCAGACAAGCGCTTCGCCGCGGTAACGGGGCGCACCGGACTTCCTTACCGCCGGGGCATTCAGGAAGTCAGCTCGGGCAGGAGACTGGCCATGCACCGCCACCGGCTCGCACCAAACGCCGGTTCTCTGAAGGGGAGAGCGCATGCCCATAGTGCCGTCATCGCTTTTGCTATGGAGACTCAGCTGCTGCTGAATCGCATTCATCCTATAACAAAAAAGCCCCCTTGTCAAGCGCAGGAAAGCCTGCGGCGCTGTACTGCGTTTGTTTTTTCTTGATTGCCTCCGGGGCAAAAAACACTTGCCGGAAGAAGCGAGATGCCGTAAAATAAAAAGAAGAAAAAACCTGGATGAGTGAACAGAACGGAGGGAAACCATGAGCGTACTGATCGGGACCTGGAAGATGAGCCTGACCGGCGTGGGCGGTTCGGCGCGGCTCCTGGCGGACGGCGGCGAAGCGGGGGACGCGGTGGAGCAGGCCATCGTGTGTGTGGAGGACGAGCCGGCCTTCACCTCCGTGGGCTATGGCGGCCTGCCGGATCGGGAGGGCCATGTGATGACCGACGCCGCCTTCATGAACGGTACGACGCTGCGCCTGGGCGCGGTGATGAGCGTAGAGTCTGTGCGCAGCCCGATCCGGCTGGCCAGACGCCTGTGCGGAAGACCGACTAACTGCGTGCTGGCCGGGCACGGCGCGGAGCAGGCCGCGCGTGCATTCGGGCTGCCCTTCCGGGACATGCGCACGGAGGCGGCCATGCGCCGCTGGCGCGAGGCCTGCGAGCAGGCAGCCCTGGACCAGGAGGTCTATACCGGCCACGACACGGTCTGCGTGCTGGCGCTGGATGAGCGCGGGCACATGGCGGCGGGGACCTCGACCTCCGGACTGTTCATGAAGGCGCCCGGCAGGGTGGGGGACACGCCGCTGGTGGGCTCCGGCTTCTACTGCGACGACCGGTACGGCGCGGCGGCGGCCACCGGGCTGGGGGAGGATATCATGCGCGGATGCTTGTCCTATGAGGCGGTGTCCCTGATGCGCCGGGGCGCGGACCCGCTGACGGCCTGTCGGGAAGCGCTCGGCGCGCTGGTGGCGCGCAAAGTTGCCCTCGGGGAGGGCTGCGGCTCGATGAGCATGATCGCCCTGGCGCCGGACGGATCCTTTGGCGCGGCGACCACGCTGCCGGTCTTCCCCTTCGCGGTGGGGCGGGACGGAGCCGCTGTGCTGCGGGCCGTGGGCTGTGCCGATCCGGCCATACGGCCGGTCACGGAGGCTGAGCTGGCGGAAGCTGACTGACGCGAAAAATGCCCTTGCCCGGCAGGCAAAGGCGTTTGATCATGGAGGGCATCGGGACGCGGCTCAGGCGCCGGGTTCGTCCTGTGTGTCCTGGCCCAGGTAGGTAAACCCGAGCATCGTGATGTCGTCGAACTGTTCCGCGCCGCCGACGAAAGTCTGCACATCGCGCCGCACACCGTGGAGGGTTTCGCGCTCGGAGGCA
>CAMKAE010000151.1 GCA_946410395.1 uncultured Clostridia bacterium | reverse complement strand
GAAGTATTTTCATTCATGGTGTTAAATAGTACTTCGTACTATTTATGTTGATTTCGGGAAGAGAGGGACTGTGTGCGTGTGCTTATCCCACGGTGTCCTCATCCAGGTCCACCATGCGCTGCCAGCGCTGCGTCTGGCCGGGCTGGGGATCCGCCGTGGTGCTGTGCAGGGATGCGGGGTCAAAGGACACGGTCAGCTCCACCATCACGGCGACGACCTCCGCATCGCCCAGCGACATCGGCATGCCCAGCGCGCCGGCCGCGCCGGTGAAGCGGCCGTCCGCCAGGGCCATTACGTCTTCCACGCCGGAGGCCAGGTACACCCGGCCGGCGGTGATCTCCGCCCCCGCGCCCTCCTCCGGCAACGCTTCCGCGGTGACCGTTCCGCCGGAGACGTGCAGGATCACGCTGCCCAGCCGGTAAATGCCCCCGGCCACCAGCGGCACGGTGACGTCTCCGTCCGACGGGGTCACGAGGGTCACGCAGACGTTTCCGGCCCTGCTGTACACCGTGCTGAGCGGAAAGCCGGCGGCGTAGGCCTTCACGCCGGCGATCCGCGGTTGGGTGCGGGTGACGTTCACGCTGTACGCGCCGGCCTCGGAGGAGACGTCCACCCGGTAGCGCGTGGTGCCCTCCTGCAGGGGCAGGTACAGGTCGCCGGTATAGAACCAGCCCGACACGTCGCCGCGCAGGCCTTCATAATATACCGCGCCGTGCTCGTCGGACACGGTGACGGTGACGGTGCCCTGCGCGGGGCAGGTCACGTTGACATAAACCTCGCTGGTGGTCACGCTCTGCGTGGCCGTGGCGTCGATCAGCAGCGCGCCGTCGGCCAGCGCCGGCGCCGCCGTGAAGAGCAGCAGCGCGGCCAGCGGCAGGATCAGCAGGATTCTGCGCATGGTCATTCCCCCTTCCCGGGATTTCGGTCCTTCATCCCCAAAACGAATCCGCCCCGCCGTTTCTTGCAGCGTTTTTCTTTTTTTGAGGGATAAAGTCCGCTGTTGTTTGAAAAAAGCCGGAACCCGCTCTCATGCGGATCCGGCAGTCGAAGTGGTGGGACTCGAACCCACGGCCTCCTAGTCCCGAACCAGGCGCGCTACCAAACTGCGCTACACCTCGGTATCTGCTGGAGCCGATAATGGGACTCGAACCCATGACCTGCTGATTACGAATCAACCGCTCTACCAACTGAGCTATATCGGCAGGACCAGCGCGACTATTATAGCAAATCTTTTCGGATTTGTCCATACCTTTTTTATTTTGGCGCTCTGCCCGCTGTGCGCAAACGTTGCTCAGAATTGCTCAAATCGCTGCTCAGAATTCGCTACGGCACTTAACAAAAACGCCTGTTTGTGCTATGCTACAATCAATGAGGGTTGGCCTCATGACAAAAACTCGGAAGGAATTGTGAATCGGGAAGGCTGCTATGGCTTCTGCTTTCACATTCCCGTCCGGATCGGCACACCGGTAAACACACCTGCAGGCACATGGGGAATGACATGGGGAGGTGAAGGGTGCGCATTCCACAGACTGCGGAAGCAGGTGAGCGGAAATAAGCTTTTATTTGAAAAAGGAGGATACTTTTCATGAAGAAGCTCTTTGCTCTGATGCTCGCGGCTGCGATGCTGCTGTCCCTGTGCTCCGCCTTCGCCGAGGAGGAGAAAGTCACCCTGACCATGTGGTGCATCGCCACGGAAGCCGACGCCAACCGCCCCGCTTATGAGGCTGCCATCAAGGCCTTCGAAGAGGCCCATCCCAACATCCATATCGAGTGGGAAGCTTTTGAGAATCAGTCCTACAAGACCAAGATCAAGACCGCCATGGCGGATCCTTCCACCCTGCCGGACATCTTCTTCACCTGGGCCGGCGCCTTCCTGGGCGACTTCGCCAAGGCTGGCAACGTGTATTGCCTGAACGACGCTTATCAGCCCTTCGCCGCGGAACTGCCCGAGGTCATGCTGGGCAACTCCTCCTATGATGCCGATGCTGACGGCGTCAAGGAGCACTACGGCGTGCCGCTGACCATGAACATCGTGGCCCTGTTCTGCAACATGGACCTGCTGGCCAAGGCCGGCTGGGACACCGTTCCCCAGACCTATGACGAGCTGATCGAGTGCTGCAACGACCTGGTGGCCGCCGGCATCACCCCCTTCGGCTGCTCCGGTTCCGAGACCTGGTGCGTGACCGAGTACCTGGAGCCCATCATGGAGAAGTACATCGGCTACGAAGCCCTGAACGCCATCTTCGCCGGCGAGGCCACCTGGAATGATCCGGAAATCGCCACCGCCGTCGACACCTTCCAGGAAATGATCAACGCGGGTTACTTTGATCCTGCCGGCGTCTCCCTGGGCAACGACCAGGTGAAGGCCAACTTCATCAACGGCGATTATGCCTTCTATCAGAACGGTTCCTGGAACTGCGGCGAAATCAACGACGGCGCTTACAACTTCCAGGTTGCCCTGTTCCCCGTGATGAACGCTGAGCGCGCCACCTATGCGCAGGTCATCGGCGGCCCCTCCGACACGCTGGCTGTCGCTGCGACCTCCAAGAACGCCGAGCTCGCTGCCCAGGCCGCTTTCGAGCTGGGCCGTGACATCTGCCACTACGGCTTCCTCGCCGGCTCCGGCCTGCCCGCCTGGAACCAGGACGAAGAGACCAAGGCGCAGGTGAAGCCCCTGGTCAACGACGTGGCTGCGATCGTGGCTGCCGCTGACGGCATGGTGCTCTTCGGCGACACGGCCATGAGCGCTGACCCCGCCAACATCTATCTGAGCTTTGTGGCCCAGGTTTACGGCGGCGAGATCGACGGTGCCGGCTTTGTCGAAGGCCTGACCAACGCGCTGCAGTAAAACACTGTCTGACAGACGGGAGGCGGTTCCCGAAAGGGGCCGTCTCCCCCTTTTTCTGAAGGGGATTGTAAAAGATGAAACGCTCAGCGATGTACAAGTGGAGTATCTTTTTCTTCCTGCTTCCCGCGCTCCTGCTTTTTGTTGTGATTCTGATTGCGCCCATCTTCATTTCGCTCTATGACAGCTTGTTCACTTTTGAGCGCTTCATGGATCCGAACAGGGAGTTCGTTGGGCTGCGCAATTATATTACCCTGTTTTCAAGACAATATGTCAATCCGGAGACCGGTCTTCTCGTCACGAATACCACCAAGTATCTCGGCGATGCGCTGGTGACGACCCTGCTGCTGGCCGCACTGTCGGTCTTCATTCAGCTCCCGCTCTCCCTGGCCGTGGCGCTGCGCCTGGGCAAGGGCATCCGCGGCGAGCGCGCTTATCTGACCATTTTTTTCCTGCCTGTACTGATTTCTTCCGTGATCATCGCCCAGCTGTGGGATAAAATGTATTCCCCCTCCAACGTCGGTATCCTGAATACCGCGCTGGACGCGCTGGGCATCAAGCAATGGGTGTTTGACCGCATCGGCAACGGTTTCGGCGGAGCATGGATCGGCCACAAGAGCACGGCGCTGGCCGCCTCCTTCGTGCCTGTGCTCTGGCAGTACATCGGTTATCACATGCTGCTGATGTACGCCGGCATCAAAGGCGTGCCGAACGATCTGATCGAGGCCGCACGGCTTGACGGTGCCCGTGAGGGCCAGATCAACCGTTATATCGTCATTCCCTATATCAAGCCCATTCTTCGCGTAAGTGTGATTTTCGCAGTGACCGGTTCACTGAAATCGTTTGATATGTTCTTTGCGATGTTCGGGCGCAACGAGTCTCCCATCGTGTCTGTGCCCAGCATGCTGTTGCAGAAGCAGATCACCGTCTCCGACTTCGGCATTGCCAGTGCAATCGCGACGATCCTCATCATTCTCTGCTTCGTGTTTGCCATCCTGATCAACCTCATTTTCAGGAACAAGGGGGAAAAAGTTGCATGAAGAATGATTTTGTGAAGGAAAAGAAGCCGCGCAAGCCCGAAGAGAAAAAGCCGCATGTGGAAAAGCGGAAGTTCAGGCCCTCAGACATCATCGTGCATCTGCTGCTGCTGATCCTGGTCTTTGTCAACCTGTTCCCGCTTTACTGGATGCTCACCTTCTCCCTGAAGAGCAAGGGCGAGATCATCGGCTACACGGTGGAAGCGCCTCAGACGAAGTGGGAAGAGGTGGAAACCGCGATCAAGTCGGTGATCGGCGACACGGCGGACATCGAATGGGGTGCCCTCCACACGGTCATCAACACCAGCATCGGCAACCAGCTCACGGAAGTTTACCGCAAGGCCCTCAACGACTTCCCTTCCGCCGAGCGCAATGCGCATCGCGCGGAGATTGAAAGCAATCGCGACCGCTACATTGCAGAGCTCCAGGGCGTCGTTGACAGGAATTGGGATGCTATCCTGGAGGAACTGCAGGCTGTCGACGGTATCCTGTCTCCGGAGCTGAACGGACTGGACCGCAAGGATCCGGCCCGTGAACCGGTCAAGCTGGCGGCGGAGGCCGTTGTCACGCGATGGCTGCAGGCGAATCTTCCCTTCTCCGCCGAGACGGAGGCGAACGCGGAGCCGGAGCAGAACCTCATCCCCGGTGACGGAGACACCCGCCTGCCCTTCGTGTTCAGCTTCAGCGATCAGCGGTGGAAGCGCTTCTGCCAGGCCACCGACCGGATCGTTAATATGCAGCAGGCAGGCATTGCGGATCCCTGGGAGGGCGTAAAATCCTCCCTGGCCCTGGTCATGGGCGATCAGGCGAATACGCTGGATCAGCACGAAATCACAAAGATTCCGCCGAACAATGTCGGCCTGCCCCGGGATTTCGCTTTTGAGAACTATGCCAACGCCATGAGCGGTGGCAACATGCTCACACTTTTCGCCAACAGCATCATCGTCACGGTCGTCACCATTCTGATCACCATTGCGGCTTCCTTCATGTCGACCTACGCGATCACGCGCCTGGTCTGGAAGGGCCGGAAGCTGATGAACAAGTTCTTCATGCTGGGCCTGACCATTCCGATTCACGCCGCGCTGGTGCCGGTCTATATCATCATGAACCGCATTGGCCTGATCGGGAATCACCTTCCCTGGCCTGTGGGCCTCCTGTCGCTGATCATTCCTTACTCAGCCTTCTCCCTGGCCATGGGCATCCTGATCAGCATCGGCTTCATGGGCGACATCCCCTATGATCTGGACGAAGCGGCCTTCCTGGACGGCTGCGGCGTATGGGGCATTTTCTTCAGGGTCATTCTGCCCCTGATGATGCCCGCCATCTCCACCATCGGCATCTACACGTTCCTGCAGTGCTGGAACGAGCTGCTGTTGGCTACGGTTTACATCAGCAGAAGCGACCTGTACACCCTGCCCGTGGGCATCAACACCTGGGCCTCCACCCAGACGAGCACCGCGGACTGGGGCAAGATCGGCGCCGGCCTTGTGATCGCCACGGCGCCTACCCTCATCGTCTACATCCTCCTGAGCAAAAAGATCCAGGCCGGTTTCATCGCCGGCGCGGTCAAGGGCTGATCGGGAACAAAAAAGCAGAGACTGTCACGCAATGGCAGTCTCTGTCTTTTGTATTCACTCCTCCGCCCGAATGACGCTGGCCACGCGCACGATGTTGCCGTTCAGGGCCTCCT
>CAMKAE010000150.1 GCA_946410395.1 uncultured Clostridia bacterium | reverse complement strand
TTTTGATTACTCGAAGGAAGGCTACTATTTTGTCACGATCTGTTCATATCAGCGAAGCATGTTCTTTGGGGATGTCATAAATGGCAGGATGGTTTATAATTCTGTTGCAGATGCCATAAAACATGCGATTGAAGACCTTCCCTCGCATTATGAAAACGTCTGTACGGATGAATGGTGCATCATGCCCAATCATGTGCATCTGCTGATTCACATTACGCAAGGGAGCGATGACGGAACATGTTCCTCGCCACGTCCATCTCTGGGAAACATTGTTCGCGGTCTGAAAGCAGCTGTTTCGCGCGCCACAGGGATGCGGGTGTGGCAGCGAAATTACCATGACCACATTGTTGGCAACGCATCGGAGCTGGAGGTGATCAGGGCATATATTCGGAACAACCCAGCTGATTGGGAACGGGATCGGCACAATCCGGCAAACCCGAAATACCATGAATGGCGCGACATTCCAGCAGATACGCAAAGGCAATCAGCCGAGTCGCGCTGAATCACCGGCACTGGCGCATAAACACCGCGGTGAAAACAACATCCCGATGCTGTTTTCGCCATGTTTTTTCAGCGTTTCTGTACGATCAGAACGTCCGAGCCGTTCGCCGCTCTGGCCTTCTGAAAGAAAACAAAAAACCGGCGATGCCGGTTTCAGGCCTCCAGCCCTTCAAAACTTCTGCACCAGGTGTACTTGCTGATGGCGCTGCTGACCGCGTTGGCGCAGTAGGTGTTCAGCAGGTTCCGGATGTAGGGCGGGAGGGATTTGTTGAATTTCACCTCGAGGATGGTCTCGTCGTGCTCAAAGGGGGGAACGGTGGGCACGTCGGGGTTGAACAGGTCGACGGAGCGCAGGCCGGAACGCAGCTTGCGGTCAAAGGTGATGCGGACCTCCTCCGCCGGGTGCAGATAGGCCTCCCGGACGTAGTCCACGAGCACCACGGGCCGCAGCAGGCGGACGGTCATCTCGCGGAACATGTCGTTGAGCAGGCCGGAGCGCGTGGTCTCCAGCCCCGTGGGATCTCCGGCGATCAGCTGCTCGCACAGGTCCCGGGGAATGCTGATGGACCGTTTGGAAATCAGCGAGGTGATTTTGGTCTTGCACTCCAGCTTGATCACCCGGTCGGAATAGTTGTAGATCCGGATGCGGTACTTGTCGCGGTTCTGCACGCCGTCCAGCTTGTCGTAGAGGGCGTCGTTGAAGACCGTGTCAAAGTAGAGGGAGCGGATGGCGTACTGGTTGTGTTCGTCGCCGTTGGGGTCCGGCTGCAGCACGTGGCTGAGAACGCGGGAGAGCACTTGATCCTGGACCGGGCTGATGAAGTACTTCAGCTCGTGCCGCAGGGGCAGGGTACTGGCCACGATATCACCTCGCTCCTCAGGTGCCGGCGTCAGTCTGGCAGGCCACGAGGGTGGCGTCGTATACGCCCTCGATGTTCAGCATGTTGGCCACCAGGCTCTGCTTGTCGCTCAGGCGCACCTCCACGGTCATCTCCGCGCTGGCGCGGGTGACGGTCTTGGAGCGCAGGCGGTGGTTCTTCACCGTGGCCCGCAGCAGCTGCTGGATGTCGCCCTCGGCCTCCTCGTCGTAGTGCACCACCAGCAGGTAGGCGTCATCCTTGTGGAAGCGGATGAAGGTCAGCGCGAACATGATCAGGGAGATGCCCAGGGCAACCACCACGGCGGGGATGTAGAGCTTGGCGCCCAGCAGAATGCCCATGGTCAGCGCCCAGAACATGTAGGTGGTGTCCAGCGGCTCCTTCACCGCCGTGCGGAAGCGCACGATCGACAGCGCGCCCACCATGCCCATGGACAGGGCCAGGTTGGAGCTGATGCACATGACCACCGGCGTGGTGACCAGGGTCATCATGATCAGCGTGAGGGAAAAGTTGGGGCTGTAGAGCACGCCCCGGTAGCAGAGCTTGTAGGTGAAGGCCACAATCAGGCCCACCCCAAGGCCCAGGACCAGCGCCAGGATCACTTCGCCCGGGGCAATGGCCTCAAACTGCTTCTGGAACCAATCGGAGATGCTGAACGTCATGGCGATTCCTTCTTTTCTTCAGGTCGTGCCGCAAGGCGGCCAAAGGGATCATACGATTCTCAGATATGCATAATCAATCAAGAAACGGTATGTGCCCGAAGGTCCAGGGCGATCGGAAAGCCCTGGTCGCGGTCCGCAGACCGCGAAATCCTCTTCCTGTCACTTGACAGATTGATCTGAGAGAAGTATCAGTAGGCTTCCGGCGGCATGGCCGGCTGGGGGCCGAAGTATTCCTCCATCTGGCTCTGGGAAAGGCCGAAGGCGTCCTTGATGTACCCCCACAGGAGGTTTGGGCGCTTGCGGACGACGTTGCGCAGGCGGTCCAGCCGCTCCTCCCAGTAGCGGTAGGCGCCGTCCTCGGACTTGTAGCGCTTCACGTCGCTGATGACATACTCGTCGAAGTACGGGCCCCAGCGGGCGCTGTGGGCCTGCATCTCGGGCCGGATCTGATCCACCAGCGGCTCCAGGACCTCCAGCATTTTCTCCGTGGTGAGGAACTGGTAGACATCGCCGAGCTTCCGCAGGAACTTGTCCTTGTATTCCGGCACGCTCAGCAGTTTCATGAAGATCGTGTTGTCGATGTTCTTCTCGCCCATGCCCTTGGCCTTGGTGTAGCTCTTGGGGCTGTTGAAGGACGAGCTCCACAGGCCGTAGTCCACGTCGTACCAGAGCCAGCGCCACTTGTTGCCCTCGCCCGGCAGCCGGTAGTACCGGGTGTTGCCGATGTCCGAGTTGCCCACGAACATCTCCAGGGCCATATACTCGAACAGGTTGTCCACGTCCACGTTGTCCAGGATGTACTGCAGGTCCGAGGGGTTCGAAGCGGGGTTGCCGGCCTTGATCTTGTTCTTCATGGCCTTGAACTCGTTGAGCTGGGCGCGCGTGCCGTGCTTCAGGGCGCCGGAGGCCTCCAGGATGACCATGCTGTCCGCCTCGTCCAGGCTGATGCCCTCGTACTGGGCCACCAGGAAGCGGTCCGCCCGCTCCCGCAGGTTCATGTGGCCCCAGTAGACGCCGTTGAGGTAGACCACCACGGGCTTCCAGGCCAGGTGGACCACCACCTTGTAGTCCTCGTCCCCCGTCTCCTCCCGCACATGCTGCTCATAGGCATCCAGCAGCCGGGACTGGAAGCCGTCCTGGAGGCGGGTCCACATCATGTCGTTGCCGCTGTTGCGCAGGACGAAGGACTTGTACTCGGTGTAGGGCCGGTCCTCGAAGAGGGGCGCCGCGAAGGTCTTGGCGCCGTAGACCGCCTTGGCCCGGAACTTCATGCTCTTCTGGGGCATATCCAGGGAGAAGTCGCCCATCAGGGCCATCTGGCAATCCTGGTTCAGGACCTGGGTGCCGTCGAGCTGATAATACTCCACGTGGCAGGCCCGCGGCACCTTGCCAAAGGCGCGGTAGACCGTGTTCTTGAAGGGCAGCTTGCCGGCCTCCTTGACCACGTTGTCGCCCACGGTCAGCAGGCCGTCGGTGGGATTCCAGAGCTCTTCCGGATCGCAGACCACGGAGAAAATTGGCAGGGAGTGGTAGGCGGCCACGAAGTAGGTCCCGGTGACCACAGAGCTGGGATAGATTAGGGGATTGTCGTCGTAAGCCCGCACCCGCAGCACGGTGGTGTACAGGAAGCTGAGGTCCTCGCCGTGATAGGCGGTGGCGGAGCGGGTGGGGATGGAGCCGTCGGTGGTGTAGAACACCGTGGTGCCCGCGGGCACGTCGATGTGCAGGGTGACGGCGGTGTCGTACAGGCCCGGCGCGAGGCTCACGGCGGGCGTCGCCGAGTAGCCCAGGAAGCCGCCCAGGTTTTCCGCTCCCGGGCTGGGGGCATCATAATAAAAAAACCCGGTGGAGCCGAGAGTCCGGCCGTAAGAGACGTTGTTGGGGATGGCCGGCAGGATCAGCCGGTCCAGCACTCTTCCCTGCGGATCGCTGAAGCACACGGTCTCCTCGCCGGCCTTGCTGAGCTTGAAATTGGTGTGGTAGCCGGTGCCGTTGCCGTAGAGGGCGGTGCCGTCGCAGAAGACGATCATCCGCTCCCCGGCCCGGATCCAGGTGCCCTCCGGAAACTGCCAGCGGCGGGGCCGGTTCACGTTGTCCGACAGCCCGCAGCCGCTGATGTTCATGTCCGTCGCGCCGGCGTTGTACAACTCCACCCAGTCCGGGCAGTCCTCGTTGCCGGCCGCGATGACGGAACTGTTGGAGGACATGACCTCCGTGATAAAGATGTTCCAGGTGTTGCGGCTGCGCAGGTCCAGGTCCGCGCCGGCCGTGTCGTTGTTGTTCCGGCCCGGGGTGGGATAGACGTGCACGCTGAAGGTGCCGTTGTCGTCCCGCGCCCAGGAGCAGTCCCTGGGCAGATTGTCCACCACCACCCGGTCCAGCACCTGGCCTTTGGTGTTGGAGAGCAGCACCGTGTCGTGCTCGGCGCTGATGCTGAAGTTGGCGTGGGGGTGCTCTGCGATGCCGGTGCGCCGGTCCTTGCCGGAGCAGAAGACGATGTAGTACTGATGGGGCTGGATCAGCGCGCCGTCCGGGAAGCGCCATTTCAGCGGGTCCTTCTCCTTGTCGGACAGGCCGTAATTGTCCAGCTCAATGGTGTGGTCCGTGGTGTTGTACAGCTCGATCCAGTCCACGAACTCCCCGTCCTCGTCCGCGAGGCCCGAGCGGGCGCTGGCCATGATCTCGTTGATGACCAGCTCGCCGCCGTTGGCGGTGGAGGCGGTGTAGTAGCGCGCGTTGCCCTCCGGGGTGTTCTCCTCCCCGGGAGAGAAGTAGTTTACTTCCTGCCAGGTGCCATCGGGCAGCAGGGCGTAGGAGGCGTCCGAGCTCAGGATGCCGTAGCTCACTTCGTCGATCTCATACCCGCGGGGCGTGAAAAGATAGACCGTCTTGCCGATGCTCGACAGCTTGAACTTGGCGTGCAGGGGTTTGCCGGCGGTGTTGGCGTTGGTGTTGTCGCACCAGACGACAATGCGCTCGTCCGGCTCGAGCGTGATGTCCGGGAAGAGGAAGCGAATGGCGTCCGGGCGGTTGCTCAGGCCCACGTTCAGCAGATTGATGGGCGCGGAGGAGCTGTTCCAGACCTCCAGCCAGTCCGGGAAATTGCCCTGCTCGTCCGGCACCGCGCTGCCGTTGGCCGCCATAAGCTCACTGATGCGCAGGCCCTCGTAGCCGGTGTCTTCGGTGCTCCCCGCCAGGCCTGTGGCGGCGATGTTCACCGAGCGGAACGGGTTGTAGCCCATGGCAAGGCACAGCAGAAAAACCAGCGTCAGGATGGACGCGCTGCCGATGATGGCGAAAAGGACCCGCGTCTGGGCACGGGCTCTGGCCCGGGCTTTGGCGTCCTTGCCGGCGGGAATGCGCTCAGACGCTTCCGCGTCCTGCCGCGGGTCCTGCTGCCAGGGTTCCCGGTATCCGTCCTGAACGGACCCGCCGCCGCTGCGGCGCCGCCGCTGCTGGGTCATGCGCACTCCTCCTTTCCGCCTGGGATGCCGATACACGGCGATTGTACCACATCTTGCGGAAAACGGCAACATCCCGCGGCAATAAACGTGTGTAAAAGAAAAAGCCGGAAAAAA
>CAMKAE010000149.1 GCA_946410395.1 uncultured Clostridia bacterium | reverse complement strand
CTCAACGCGGCCGCGGCCGCCGCCCCTGTGGATAACAGTACCTTGTGGATAACTTTTCCACAGGGTTTTCCACAGCTTTATCCACAGGGCATAGTTACGCCGACACCTCATTCCAAATAGCCGTCACGTAACCAGAATGTAACCATGAAACGCCTATGGACAGGGCCAATGGTTACACGATCAGACGGGCAAGATGGGGATGTAACCAGAGGAGCTTGGAGGCGGAGGGCATCCAGATCCAGAGCACAAAAAAAGAGGGCAGACGGTGACTCAATCGTCACGCGCCTGCCGCTTGGCTACCATGCGGGCTCGAGTGGCCCGCTTTTTTCGATGGATGAAGACTCCCTCCAGCTCGGTCTGGTCATACCGGACCTTGCGGATGGCCTCGCACTGGAGGGAGAAAGAGGCGTAAGCCTCGCAGCGGGCATGGCAGTCAGCCGTCCGCTGGTCGCAGTGATGGCACGGGGAATCCATGGTTACATCCTCCGATTACTTCATTTGCGAATGTTACCGAAATATTCCGCATAATTCATTTCATCGGATTTATTCTTCCGGATTCTCCGTGCCCGCTTGGGGCGGGAGGGTTGTCGGTGTCTGCTGGTTCCTCGGCAGCTTCTTTACCTCGGCCTCGATGCAGTTGCTGGCCGCTTCGATCTCCGCCGCGCCAAATGGTACTCCGTCAACGTCCGCGGCGTTCTGAACGATCTGCATAGCCTTTTCTTTTCTTGTCTTATCGTCCCGGTTAATGTCGCCGGTCTTGACCAGCTGCTCCACGGCCAGCACGGCGGTTTTGCTGTACTCCAGGATTAGCCCGAACAGGCTGCCGCCCGCCTCGATGGGCAGGCCCTGCATGATGGCGCTGGTGCCGTGGATGGTCTCCCCGTCCAGGATGCCCTTCTTGTACAGCACGATCAGCGCGATCCCAATCACCAACGCGGCGCAGATAGCGACGATAGTCCATGTGTCCATGCAAAAATTCCTCCTCGATCATTTCGTTGTCAGCCCAGGCTCTCGGACTCTTCGCTCTCTTCGTCCTCGTCCCCTCGCTGCAGATAGCGATACGAATAATGTCCGGCGGGCGTGCTCTTGTCCAGATGTTTTTCGTATATGCTGTTCCCCGTATACGCGCCCACCATGGTGATCATCACGGTAGTCACCCACCCGGCCAGGGCCATCAGAGCGTCGATGGCCTGCCAGATGACCAGCATGATAAACAGCGCTGTCACGAACACGATCCAGAACACCGTGACGACGCGGGCAATCCGTTTTGAGAATTGCATTTGCGGCGTCCATTTCTTCTCCTCGCCCCGTTTCGCGCTCATGCTGTCATCCCTCCGAAAAATTCGCCCCGGATCATTTCATCCGGCTAATAGGGCGGGCCGTCAAATAATCGTTCAGTTCCCGGGCGGCTCGCTCCATCTCGTCCCCGTTGCCATTGTGCATCTGGTGATTCAGCGATGCGATAGTGCCACGGGCCAAGCATGTAAACCCCTCCCGCATGTCTCTGATGTTGGCGTCCACGCTTTCCAGGGTCCGCGTGATCCTGTCTAGCGTCTGGTCATGCTCGTCCAGTTCTTTCTTGTCATGGCTCAGCTTCGCGTCAATCTCCTGAAATTTATCCTCCATGGCCTTCATCACCTTGTCGCTGATTTCGTCGGCCAGCTTTTCGGTTTTGGCCTGGATAGCGGCCTGGGCGATCCTCTCGATCTCGGCCACCCGGTTCTTTTTCTCTTCCCGCACGATCTGCACGACCTTGTACACTGTCGCGATGACGGCGCACAGGGCGACGCCAACAAACACCCAGATCCAGATCATCCAGGGCGCGACCCCCTGCACGGTCACCGATTCCATCTGCTGCATTTCATCCCACCCCAATCTGCTTGATAATCTGATCCATGATATCCCGGGCGACCTCCTCGCTCATCCGGATGACGACGTTTTTCTCGCCGCTCACCGTGGCCTGTGCGCCGTATGTGATGTATTTGCTCATCATCCATCCGCTGCGCACCTGCCCCTTGTTGTCGATGGCTGTCCCATAGCTCCAATCCCCATCCACCAGGCTCACCTCGATGGCGCTCCCGTGGGGGATATCGTAGTACAGCCGGCTATCCGTGCTGGCGCTATTGCGGAGCTTAACGCTTTTCCCCGCGCCCACCGTGACGGTGCCGGTCCTTGTGGTTACGTTTTCCATGGCTCCTCCCTGATTCTGCCCGCTGGCCGTTCCGCCGATGCTGATCCCGTAGTCGATGGCGTCCCAGAGTCCGACCCGGTTCCACCCGCCGTTGATGCTTTTCCCCTTGAAGTTGCTGGTGCATACCATGCCTCGGCTGCTGCTGGAGTGGATGGCCCCGTCTCCGTGGTTGCATTCAACCCCGGCCCCGCCGATCTGGCACATCTCCCATCCGGTCATCGCTGAATAAATCCCGATGTGGCTTGCGTTTCCGATGCCGTCGCTCTTGTACTTCCCTGGCTCGCTCCCGTCATCCTTGAGGATGAACAGAAACGCCCCCACGGGGATCTTCCCGAACCTCCTCCGGCACTCCTCCGGCGTCCCGGTCCAGCTCATTTCCCGATACCATGCGTTGCTGCCGCTCAGGTTCCGATACAGTCCCACGTCCCCCAGCGCCTTCTCGACGAACGCCTGGCAGTCCATTTCCCGGTACTTCGTCCCCAGGTACTTGCATCCCTCCCGGGCGATGTCTGCGCCCTTCGGTTTGCCCATGCTGTCACCTCCCCGGTGTATGCAAAACGGGCGCGGATCATTCAGAAGGTTGCCCGCGGGTTGTCATTCCCGCCATCCTCATGTCCGCGCCCGTTTATTTTTAGGTGCCGCTGGAAGCGGTTTCGAGCCTCTTCAAACGCATATTAAACTGCTGAATGATATCCATTTGCTCCGTCTGCCGATCGACAGCATCCTGATCTTTTTTCAGCGCTCCGATACCGGCGGAAGCAAGGTCAGCACTCAGCACATCGGCATATTCCTTCCCGCTGGACAAAACACCTTTGTCCAGTACGCGCTTGTTATATGTAATACCGGAACCTGTGACAAATGCGGCGATAACAACATAAACATTGCAATTCAGCGCCTGCAGAGAATAAAGATCGCTTGCGCTGATATTCTGCGCAGGAACTTCTCCCAGTTTCGCAAAACGCATGGTGAACCATTCCGCAGGATGGATATTCCGCAGTCCCATAGCGAGACCCATCAGTGCGGTCGCATCAGAAGGCTGACTGGCATAGATCGGCATAAAACGGTCAGACTGCTGATCAAAGAAATACTTGCAAAGTCCATCATTGCCAATCGCATAGCTGACCGGATTCGGAATCGGGCAGAACAAAATCTTTTTCAGGTTGTTGGTTTCGATATAGTCCACAATTCCCTTGAGATTATCATCGTCTGTGACGCCGGAATACTGGCATCCGTAAAAGTCGTCCCGGATCTCCCGCAGCGTAGCCATAGCCACCGCGCCCGTTTCCGTCTTCGGATAAATGGACACAATCAGCCGATTCGGAACAGGATCAACGCTGAAATATTTCACAACACTTTTCCATACCTGGTCCGACGTAGTGAATCCCATCTCCGTCAGCCCCGCCAGTGCTTCCTCGCTGTTGTGATACTCATGGCACCGCTTGGCATCCGTGTATTTGTCCGCGTTCACGGGTGCCAGGATCGCGCCGGTCTCAAACGCCGCCGCTCCCGCGCTGTCCCCGCTGTACAGCACGGCCTTTCCCTGCTCGATCATCCGCAGCGCGTAATCATCCTCCAGCTCCACCACAGCGCCAGTCTCGATAATCCGTACCTTCATCATTTTCCCATTCTCCTCTCAAATCATTTCATATTCCCGTACGCGTCCCGGTTGCCCGCCGGATTACTCCGGCCGTTCCGCGCCCGTGCGATGATAAGTCGCACGCGTGCAATTTTCATCACACGCGTGCAATCCGTTTCACGTTCCCTTTTCAAACTCGGCCCGCGTCATGATCCTGTCGCAGAATCCCAGCTCCACGGCCTCCTGTGCGGTCATCCGCTTTCCCTCTTCCATCCATTTCCGCAGCTCATGCCGTCGCCTGTGGGTTTTCCCCCTGTAGGCGGTCAGCAGGATGTTGGTTGTGCTGGCCTTGGCGATGCGCTCCGACAGCGTCCATTTCCCGTCCTTCCGCGTGGCCACCTTGCGGATCGGCATGTGGATGTATACCTTGCTGTCCGGCGTGATGTACACCCTGTCCGACGTCCCGAAGGCGATCAGCGTCGCCGCACTCCCGCAGAATCCGTTGATCAGGATTCTTCCCTCCGGGATATCCTGCAGCGCGTAGGTGAGTCCCATGGCGCTGGCCACCGCTCCCCCGGGGCTGTTGATGATCACGTCCACCTCCCGGATCTCCCCGGCGGCCCGGATCTGCTCCCGGTATTTCTGGTAGTAGTCCCGCGGTTGCTTCAGGACCTGCCGCATGTCCTTGTCGATGCTGCTGATGGTGCAGACCGCCCGCACGGGCCCGACCTTCCGGATCTCCATTTTCAGCTCGCTGACCTGCATCATTCGCCCTCACCCTCTGCAGTCTCTTCCGTGTTCCCGGTCTCCTCCGGCGCTTCGGTCTCCTCCGCTGCCGGCTCCTCCGCGGGGGCCTCCTCTTCCGGCTCCTCGCTGCCGCCCACGTATTCAACATCCGGCGCAGCCGTCTTCTTCTGTTCCTTCTCCCACTCATCCAGGAACGTGTAGAACGCGTCCTTGGCCTCGTTGCTCAGCCATCCGTACCGCTGATTGTCCTCGATCAGGGTGATGGCGTAGTCCTCGGTAAACTCCCCGTTCCTCACGCAGTTGCAGAACGCATTGATTACCCGTGTCTCTCTCTTCGTCATTGGTCATTCCTCCGTTTCGTCTTAGCTCCCCTGGTTCTCCAGCGTCATAGCCTCCAGCTCGTCGATCCTGCCTTCCAGCTCCTCGATCCTGTCCATCAGCTCGTCGTAGGTCTGGTTCATGTTCAGGCGTCCGGCGGTCAGCCTGAATCCGCACATGTCGATGGCCCCCGCGTACAGCCTGCTGCAACCGAAGTACACCGTCTTCGTCCAGTTATAGCCCTGATATGTGTTACCCTCCGACTCGTACGTGTAGAACTGTGGCCCACTCTGGTCAAAGATAAACTCGAAACTGACCCGCTGCCATGTGCCGCCCTCGATGTGGAAAAACTTCTTGTGCTCGTTGTTGTATCTATCCTTGTGCGCGTCCCATCCCATGGCCATATACATGGCTGTCCCGCTGGCCACCCGCACCCAGCAGCTCATGGTGTACCGTTTCCCGACCTCCATTGGGAGATTGCCGTAGTCCTTTTGACCAACATGCCCGGCACCGTAGCCGCCGTAATTGAAGATCAATCTTTCCAGGTTGCCCCATGCGGTGTTTTCCTGGTTCACCGTGAACCGCAGGGCCTTTGTGTACCGTTCCCCGTCGGCCTCTTCGATGATGTCTGTACCCGTCAGGTTCAGCACGCTCACGGTGATGTCATCCGGGTCCTGTCCCGTGATAGAGGCGTTACCGATGCTGTCGATGTATCCGGCCTGGCTCCCGTAACTCCTGGAAACGTCCCCGTATGGCACCTCCCGCTCGGCGCTGGTGCACATTTGCACGTCCACGCTGAACGCCT
>CAMKAE010000148.1 GCA_946410395.1 uncultured Clostridia bacterium | reverse complement strand
CCCTGGACCTTCGGCGCATGCCGTTACTTGATTTGTACTTCTTACTTGAGAAAAGGATAAGCATGTTGAACGGCAGAAAAAAAGGATTTCGCGGTCTGCGGACCGCGACCAGGGCTTTTCCGATCGCCCTGGACCTTCAGCGCATGCCGTTACTTGATTTGTACTTCTTACTTGAGAAAAGGATAAGCATGTTGAACGGCAGAAAAAAGGATCTCGCGGTCTGCGGACCGCGATATCCTCTTTTTGTCACTTAACAGACTGATTTGAGATCATAATCAGTTGATCACCGGCATGCAGTGGATCGTGGTATTGACATTGATGGTCCGCGTGATGGTTCGTCCGCTCGGGCCGCTGGTGCTGCCGTTGATCTCCCAGTAGTTCTCGGAGCTGTTCTCGTTTCCGGTCACGGTGATCTTGGTCCCGACGGGAACGCTGCCGGAGGTGGCGCCGCTGTATCCGCCGCCGCTGAAGCGGCAGTTGCTGCAGGTCACGGTGACATACTGCACCACGGGATTGGGCGGAACGGTGGTCGGGGGAGCGGTGGGGCCGGCCTTCTTGCCGAAGATGGGCTCATAGGTCATGGACGTGTCCAGGGTCCGGACCACAAAGTCGGTCACGTTGGCGCCGATGGGATAGATCTCGGTCTCGTCGAAGAGCCAGCCGGTGACTTTTTTTCCGTTCGGGACTTTGGCGCGGATCTTGGCGGTGAGCTGGCCGCCCTGCTCCGCGGCGCCGGTGGCGCGGTTCGTGTAGTCGGCGGTGAAGTCGAAGCGGGTGATCCAGCCGCCGCCGCCCTTGGTGCCGGACTTGATGTGGCAGAGCTCGCCGTTGTTGACCTGCGCGATCAGGGGCTGGCCGGTGCGCGCGGCTTGGATCTCCGCCGGGGAGCGCAGGGTCAGGGCGTCGGTCT
Source organism: uncultured Clostridia bacterium (assembly GCA_946410395.1). Taxonomy (GTDB): domain Bacteria; phylum Bacillota; class Clostridia; order Christensenellales; family Aristaeellaceae; genus RUG11272. Next base: position 4,752 of record CAMKAE010000148.1, on the reverse strand, counting down.
TCTGATAGACGACCTCCACGGTCCAGGAGCGGTCAAAGGCGGTCATGCGCAGGGATTTCACGCTCTTGAGGAAGTCGTAGCGCACGCCGTTGAACACCCAGCATTCGATCTTCCTGCCGCGGGGAATCTTCGCGGTGATGATCACATTGCTCTCCGGGGTGACCGTCATCTCAGCCATCTCGGCGCCGGCGGCCTTGTTGCGGCTGTCGGCGGTCTGGATCACGGCGCCTACGGCGCGCAGGGTGAGGACGTCCGGCGCGGCCGGAGCCGAGGGCGCCGGGGTGGGTGCGGTGACAGTCAGCGGGTCCGCTCCGCCGCCGGGCGCGGTGCGGGTCAGATAGTTCCACAGCACCAGGCCCGAGAACCCGTTGTAGGTCACATAGGCGCACAGGTCGGTGGATTTCGCCCCGTCGGGCTCCAGGGCGGTGCCCGCCGGGATGACGGTCAGCACGTCGTTGGTGGCCGCGTCCCGCAGGCTCAGTGGCGACTCGATGTCAGGCTTGACGTAATAGGTGTCGGCCAGGGCGATCCCCGCGCCCATGCAGAGCACGATGGTCAGCAGGAGAAGGCTGCGCAAAAAACGTTTCATGGGAATGCCTCCTGTGATTCGGTCGGACGGGTCTGCATTTTTTCCTGCTTACATGATACCATATCGCGCCGGAAAAGAAAAGGGCTTTTTGCGGCGGCCCGCGCCGGACTGTTTTCCCGTTGTGCGGGATGGGGAAATGTGCTATAATGAAGCACACTGAAAAAAGACAGGGGAGGCGTTGCTTCATGTCTGTGAAAGCCGAAAAAAAGGGGAGAAAAAAACGGACGCTGTGGCTTGTCATCGCGGGCGTGGTTCTTCTGCTGACCGTGTTGTTTCTTTTGTGGTTCTTTGTCTGGCATCCGAAGGAGCTGAATCCGGAGATGAGTTACACGGGGGAAACCCGTACAACGGATACGGGCCGCCCGGCGGCGGAGGAGTACATGAGCGGGCTCGGCACGGTCACGGGCAGCATTCCTGCCCCAAGCGCGGGCATTGCCCTGACGGAGGCGGATGCCATCCGCGCCTTTGCCGCCCGCGGTTTCACCCAGGCGCCGGTGGCCTTTTACTACGGGATGGACGGGCAGTATCTGACGGAGCGGGAAGCGCAGGAGACCTCGTCCGAGCGGCATCCGTATTATCAGAGCATTTATGTGACGGAGAGCGGGGCTGCCTGGCTGATTTACACGGACGGGGACGCTTTCCTGGCCAGTTCGCTGTCGGAGCGGACGCAGCAACTGGTGTCGGAGCGGGATACGGTCCGGTACTACGACGGCGCAGCCAACGCCTATTTCGAGATCAGCCCCGCCTCGGGAGGGGTGGATTTCTGCCAGGTGGAACGGATTGACGCGCAGGCGCTGGCCGCGCTCTCCGCACAGTGAGGAGGGGCGGCATGAAACGAAAGAATTGGCTCAGGGTATTCTCTCTGGCGCTCTGCCTGGCCCTGGCGCTGCTTCAGCTGCCTATCGGAGCCTCGGCGGAAGGAACAGGGGACGAGAAGCGGATCATGGTCTCCCTGGGCGACTCCTATGCCTCCGGCGAGGGCATCGAGCCCTTCTATGGGGACGACCAGCCGATGTCGGTCAAGTCCAGGGACAACGACTGGCTTGCCCACCGCTCCATGCACGCGTGGTCCGGCATGCTGAAAATCCCCGGGGTCGACGGCACGATGGCGGACAACCGGGACACAAACTGGTACTTTGTCGCCTCCTCCGGCGCGACCACGGAGCACATCAAGCGCACGGGCAACAGGATCACGAACAAGGATGAACAGACCCGGGAGGGCCAACAGCACAAGGAGTTTGACCGCGACGGCCTGAAGGGCTGGAAGAACCTGCCGGGTCAGCTGGATGTGTTCTATAACACGCTGGGTGAGGACCGCTACGAGGTGGACTACGTGACCATCTCCATCGGCGGCAACGACATCGGCTTTGTGGACATTCTGACCAAGGCGCATCTGCCGTTCTTCTGCTCGCCGATGTACGACCACATCGACCATGAGCTCAACCATTTCTATGACCGCGGCGGCACCGCCGACAAGCTGTATTCCGCCTACTGGCGCATTGCGAACGCGGCCCCGAACGCGACCATCCTCGTGACGGGCTACCCGGAGCTGCTGGATTACGACGGCAAGGGCCTCATGTTCCACAAGTGGGAATCGACGTATATCAACTGGGCGGTCCGCGAATTCAACAAACGGATCGAGGGGATCGTCGAGCAGTGCAGGCGCGAGAACATGCGGATTGCGTTCGTGTCGGTGGAGAGTGAATTCGCGGGACACCAGGCTTATTCCGACAACGCTTACATCAACGAGGTCATGTATTATGTCAATGCGCAGGACCTCAAGGGATTCCCGCCGCTGAGCTCCTATTCCATGCATCCCAACGAGAAGGGCGCGAAGGCCTACGCGCGCTGCGTCCAGGCCGTGATTGACCGCCTGGAGGCGGACGAGGCCCAGAAAAAGCCGCCCCGCCAGACCTCCCGCGTGCGGAACGTGGTGCTTGTGCTGGACAATTCCGGCAGCATGGACGGCACGCCGATCAGGGAGACCCGAAAGGCGGCGAAGGACTTCATCAGCACGGTGCTGAAGGAGGATGCTGGCATCGGCATCGTCACTTTCAACAGCACCGCGCAGCTGCGCACGGATTTCTCGATGGATGAAGCCTACCTCTTCGGCGTTGTGGACAACATCTACACGGGCGGCAGGACAAACACCGAGGGCGGCCTGTCCACGGCCCGGGACATCCTGGCCGACAGCGGCGACGGCAAGAAGATCATCGTCGTGATGAGCGACGGTCTGGCCAACGAGGGCAAGACCGGCGAGGCCCTCTATACATACGCGCAGACGCTCAGGGATGAGAACATCCTGATCTATACCATCGGCTTTTTCCAGGACCTTTACGGATCGGATCTCCGCTACGGACAGGAACTGATGGAAAAGATCGCCAGCCCGGGTCTGCACTACGAGGCGGCTCGGGCGGAGGACCTGAAATTCTTCTTTGGCGACATTGCCGACCAGATCAACGGCGCGCCCTATGTGTATATCCGCATCGCCTGCCCGGTGGACGTGGAGGTGCGCGTCGGCGACGAGGTCCTCAGCTCCCGGAGCAATCTTACCCGGACCAGTTTCGGCAGCATGACCTTCGAGGACGGCGAAGGATGGGGTACGGACAACCGGACCAAGATCCTGCGCCTGCGGGACGACGGGACGGATTACAGGATCGACATCAAGGGCAACGGCGAGGGCACGATGCACTTCACCGCGGGCTTCATGGACAGCAGCGGCGAATACACGGATATGCGGGAGGTCGAGGACGTGGAGATCACGTCGAAGACCGGCATCACGGCCAACGCGGTGCGCAGGGACGCGACCATCCTGCGCGTGGACGACGACGGGGACGGACGAACGGATCGCACGCTCCGCATCGGAGGGCCGAAGTCCTCCGCGCTGCCGATCATCCTGATCGGGGTGGGCGTCCTGGCGGTTGCCGCGGGCGTGCTGATTCCGCTGCTGCTCCGCCGCCGCGCCGCAGTTGCCGGTCACGCCGCTGCGGTGCCCGAAGCGCCGGCTGCGCCGCGCTACGGGGCTGCGCCTGAGGCGCCCGCCGAGACGCGCTACGGCGCTGCGCCCGAAGCACCTGCCGCGCCGCGCTACGGGGCAGCGCCCGAGGCACCTGCCGTGACGCGCTATGGCGCTGCGCCCGAGGCGCCTGCCGCATCACGCTATGAGGCTGCGCCTGAGACACCTGCCGCGCTGGCAGTGCCCGAAGACCCTGCGCCCGGCACACGGTGTGCCCATTGCGGTGCCGCGCTCAAGCCCGGCGCGAAGTTCTGCGGGGCCTGTGGCAAACCGGTTCTGCCGGAAGCACCCGCCGCGCGCCTGTGCGCCAAGTGCGGCGCGCCCCTGCGGGAAGGCGCACGGTTCTGCACCCGCTGCGGTACCAGATGCTGAGACTGTCGCGGGATGACGGCAGCCGTCTGCCTGCAAATCCCCATGAAACGCTTCAAAAAACCTGGAGGGAAGAACCGCACATGACCCTGGAGGAAGAACGCTTTTGTATGGAGCCCCTGCAGCTGGCGGGCCAGCTGATCGTGGAGAACGGCGGGGAGATTTTCCGCGTGGAGGAGACCGTGACCCGGATGGGCCGCGCCTTCGGCCTCGCGGAGGTGGAGAGCTTTGCCGTCCCCAGCGGGCTGTTTGTCAGCTACCGGCTAGCCGACGGCAGCGCGGAAACCGCGGTGCGGCGGCTGCGGGCCGGGGACACCAACCTGGACCGGGTGGACCGGGTCAACAGCGTGTCCCGGCGGGTGGAGGCCGGCGAGCTGTCCCCGGCCCGGGCCATGGCGGAGCTGAAGACCATTGCGGCGGCTCCGCAGCCCTGCCCGGACCGCTGGCTCCCGGCGGCAGCCGCCCTGTGCGCGGCCGGCTTTGCGCTGATGTTCGGCGGCAGGCTGCCGGAATTCATGGCCGCCGGGCTGACTGCCGCGCTGGCGCAGGCAGGCTGCATGCTGCTGGGCCGGCTGGGCATGCGCCAGCTGACCAGGGTGCTGGCGGGCGGAATCCTCTCCGCCCTGGTGCCCATGCTGCTCCGCTCGCTGTACGCGCCGCTGCTGCTGGAGGCGACGGTGGCCGGCGCGCTGATGCCCCTGGTGCCGGGCCTGGCCATGACCAACGCGGTGCAGGACACGATGCGGGGCGACATGGTGGCGGGCCTGAGCCACGGGAT
>CAMKAE010000147.1 GCA_946410395.1 uncultured Clostridia bacterium | reverse complement strand
GCGTCAGCGGCATGACCGACGCCTACGGCATCTCCGTGTACTTCCCCTACCAGAAGGCCAGCAATGTGCGCAAGGCTACCAGCAACTACGCTCAGATCGAGCAGGAGAAAGAGAATACCGAAAGCGATCTCGGCCTGGACAGCTACAGCGAGTGCATCCGCGCCTTTGCGCAGGTGGAGAGCGGCGCGCAGTACGCGGCCACCGGCGGCAGCTATCAGGCCTACCCCTCCGCGACCCTGTCCGGCAGCTCCTCTCCCGCCGGCATCGACATGGGCAGCCTGCTGGAGATGTTCCTGGGCTCCGGCCGGTCGATACCGGACAGCGGCGTATCCAATGAAAAGGTCAAGGAATTCGTCTCCCTGTATCAGCTGGACCGCTCGAAGCTGGTCTTCAAGGACGGCGTCCTGGACCTGGGTGATCAGTGGGTGTTGGTGAACGGCGTGGACCGCAACGTGTTCATCGACACCGGCGAGGGGTATATCGACCTGGGCCTGGACAATCTCTTTGACTGGACCGAGGATGGCAAGCTGCAGGCGGACACTAAGCGCTCCGCGCTGGCCCTGGGCCTCAAGGGTGAAGAGAAGGGCCAGTACATAGCCTACTACAACCTGTCCCGCTGGGATGACGAGACCTTCTACGGCATGGCGCCCGCCCTGCTGACAAAGAAGGGTGAGACGGAGCCGCAGCGGATCCGCCTGCTGATCACCCTCGAGCCCGCCGTGGATGAAAACGGCAGACCGTACGACAAGCCCGAGATCGTTGGCTATGAGTACGTCTATCCGGATGCCGAGGACGCGATCTTCGGCAAGACCGTGTCAAACCTGCCGGCCCTGACCGCCAGCGATGATCCGGACTTTGTGGCCGAGACCGTGCCCGAAGCCCTGGCCGAGGGCGACACGATCCAGTTCATCGCCGACTTCTACACCTATGACAACAAGTATCAGGATTCCTACGAGCTGGGCGACCCCGTCGTCTGGACCGAGGGTCTGGAAATCAGTGACAAGTTTTTCCCTGATGACAAGGAGATCGTGATCACCTACCGGGTCACCGACATCTACAACAACGCCTACTGGACCAATCCGGTGAAGTGAGACCCCTCCGGCCTGCGGGCCACCTCCCCACTGCGGTGGGGAGGCAAGGGAGTGTACACCCAGAGCCTTGCAATCCTGAAATGAGGCAGGAAAACGAAAGCTCCGCCACCGGCAACCCCAGGCTCCCCACCGCAGTGGGGAGCTCCCGCCGCAGCGGGTGAGGGGTCCTGGCAGCTACCCATTGTCCCCGCATCCCAATCCCACATCAGCAACTGAGAAGGAGGGCGCGATCCATGCAGCAGACGCTTCTCACAGCAGCCAACAATTATGAGCAGCTGGAGCACTGCCTGACGGAAAAGGGCATCCGGCATCTTTTCCTGGTGTGTGACCGCGCCTTCCCCTTCCTGCGGATCAACGGCTGGTTCGGCGGGCTGACGGAGCGCACGGGGATCGCGGTCACCGTCTTTAGCGCCTTCACCCCCAACCCCAAGTATGAGGAGGTACGGGAGGCGGTGCTGGCCTTCCGCGCGGCGGGCTGCGACGCGGTCATGGCCGTGGGCGGCGGCTCCGCGATGGACGTGGCCAAGTGCGTCAAGCTTTTCGCCCAGATGAACCCGGAGATGCACTTCCTCAAGCAGTTCATCCTGGAGAACAACATCCCGCTGCTGGCCATGCCCACCACCGCGGGCTCCGGCAGCGAGGCGACCCGCTTCGCCGTGATCTACGACGAGGGCGTGAAGCAGTCCGTCGCGCACGAGAGCTGCATTCCGGACACCGTGCTGCTGGACGCCTCCGCCCTGCAGACCGTTCCGCCCTATCAGCGCAGCTCCACCATGATGGACGCCCTGTGCCACGCGATGGAGTCCTTCTGGTCCGTCAACAGCACGGCGGAGAGCAAGCAGTACGCCACCGCCGCCATTCGGCTGATCCTGAACAACATGGAGGGCTGCCTGGCCAACACCGACGCGGGCAACGCCGGCATGCTGCAGGCAGCGCACACAGCGGGCAAGGCCATCAACATCACCCAGACCACCGCCGGCCACGCCATGTGCTACAAGCTGACCTCCCTCTACGGCCTGGCCCACGGCCACGCCGCGGCGATGTGCGTGCGGGTGCTCTTCCCGTGGATGCTCACCCACACGGACCGCTGCGTGGATCCCCGGGGCGAGGCCTACCTGACGGATACCTTTGCCGTCCTGGCCCGGGCCATGGGCTGCGAGAGCGCCGGGCAGGCCGCCGAGCAGTTCGCCGCCCTGACGGACCGGCTGGAGCTGGGCTTTCCGGTGATCCCGGAGGAGGACCTGGATCAGCTGACGGCCGGCGTGAACCCCGAACGGCTGAAGAACAACCCCGTTGCCCTGACCGACGACGACATCCGGGCCCTCTACGCCGCCATGCGGACGGGCGCCGAAGCGTGAAGCCATGAGACGAAGCATCCTGTGCGCGCTCCTTTTCCTCCTTGTCCTCCCCTGCGCGCTGGCCGACGGGGGGGGCCAGGCGCGGGACATCACCAAAGCCTGCGCCCTCACCCTCAGCAGCGGCAGCCGGTACGCGGCCTACATCACCGACGGGCGGATCACCACCCGCTGGAAGGCCGCCAACCGCGGCGAGAGCTGGCTGGAGATCACCGCCCCGGCGGGAGAGGCCATCGGCGGTGTGTACCTGCAGTTTAACGAAACCCCGGCTCCCTGGCGGGCCGAGGTTTTTGACGCGGACGCCTGGTGGCCGGTGTACGAGAGCGGCTTTCCCGCCCTCCACGACACCGTGCGCCTGGAGACCCCGGCGCAGCGCCTGCGGATCATCAGCCGGGACGCGAAGGAAAACCTGCTGGGCGTGGCTGAGCTGACGGTGTACGGCCCCGGCGCGCTGCCGGACACCGCCCAGCACTGGGAGCCCACGCACGACAAGGCCGACATCCTCTTCCTGGCCGCCCACGCCGACGACGAGCTGATCTTCTTTGGCGGCGCGATCCCCACCTATGACGCGCAGCGGGGCTGCCGGGTGGTGGTGGCCTACCTGGTGAACTGCGGCTGGCAGCGGCATCACGAGCTGCTCGACGGCCTGTGGTCCATGGGCGTGCGACACTACCCGGTCATCAGCCCCTTCCGGGACAAGGCCACCCGGGACATGGAGACGGCCTATTCGGCCATGGGCGGGGCCAAGAAGGTCCGCGTCTGGGTCACGGCGCTCTTCCGGCAGTACAGGCCCGAGGTGGTGGTGACCCACGGCCTGGGCGGCGAGTACGGCCACGGCCAGCACAAGGCTGCCGCCAACGCCGCGGTCCGGGCCTTCACCCGCGCCGCGGATCCCGCCTTTGACAAGCCCTCCGCGCAGAAATACGGCGTCTGGCAGGTGAAAAAGCTCTACCTGCACCAGTATCCGGACGGCCCCATCACCCTGGACTGGTCCCAACCCCTGTCCGCGCTGGACGGCGCGACCGGCCTGGAGGCCGCGGTCCGGGCCTTCACCTTCCATGTGAGCCAGCACGAGGGCGCCATGGACGTGACCCACACCGGCGCGCAGTATGACAACACCGCCTTCGGGCTCTACGCCACCGTGGTGGGGCCGGACGCAGCGGGCGGGGATTTCATGGAGAATATCGACGTGGGGGCGCCGTGAGCAGGGGCTGCAGACCGGAGACCGGGCCGCTGTATTTCCTCTGTTCCGCATTGACACCGCTTTTCGCCTTTGTTATAATGATCGCGAACCCGGCACAGGACGTGTTTTTCGTGACGGACCGCCCCGGGCTTTTCCGGAGCGCCCGATGTTGTCCTGTCGCGTCTGTACCGACGCCTGCAGTCTGACGGCCAGAGTGCAGGCGTTTTATTCAACAAGGAGGCCATGCCCATGCAAATGACCGGCGCCAAGATCCTGCTGGAATGCCTGCGGGAGCAGAAGGTGGACACCATCTTCGGCTACCCGGGCGGAACCATCCTCAACGTGTACGACGAGCTGGTGAACTATGGGGACGTGTTCCGGCACATCCTGACGGCTCACGAGCAGGGCGCCTGCCACGCGGCGGACGGCTATGCCCGGGCGACGGGCAACGTGGGCGTGTGCTTCGCCACCTCGGGCCCCGGTGCCACGAACCTGGTCACCGGCATCGCCACGGCCTATCTGGACTCCTCCCCGATCGTGTGCATCACCTGCAACGTGAGCGCCAACCTGCTGGGCAAGGACTCCTTCCAGGAGGTGGACATCACCGGCGTCACCATGCCCATCACCAAGTGCAACTACCAGGTGCACGACGTGAACCACCTGGCGGACACGGTGCGGGAGGCCTTTGCCATCGCGCGCTCCGGCCGGCCGGGCCCGGTGCTGATCGACATCCTCAAGAACGTCACCGCCGCGCAGGCCGAGTACACGCCTCTGCCCCGGGCCGATCACGCCGCATCCGGCAAGCTGCACGACCTGATGAAGCGCTGGGACTTCAAGGCCCCCGAGCCCGACATGGACGACATCCGCAAGCTGACGGACATGATCCTGGCCAGCGAGCGGCCCATGGTGATCTGCGGCGGCGGCGTGGTCCGCTCCCGTGCGGCGGAGGTCTTCACGGAATTTGTGCACCGCATCGACGCGCCCACCGCCGTGACCCTGATGGGCGCGGGCGGCCTGCGGGGCCTCGACCCCCTGTGCACCGGCATGATCGGCATGCACGGCTCCATGGCCTCCAACATGGCCGTGGACACCTGCGACCTGCTGATCGCCGTGGGCTGCCGCTTCTCCGACCGCGTGGCCCTCAAGCCCGACACCTTCGCCCGCCGTGCGAAGATCGTGCAGATCGACATCGACCGGGCCGAGATCAACAAGAACGTGGAGACCGACCACCACATCGTCGGCGACGCCCGGCGGGTGCTGGAGCTGCTGCTAGAGCAGCTGCCGCAGCAGGACCGCAGCGCCTGGAAGGAGGAGGTCTTCTCCCGGCCCACCGAGGTCCGCTATGACGCCCGCCCCGGCTGCCTCACCCCCAGCCAGGTGCTGTCCATCATCTCCGCCAACTGCCCCGAGGACACCATCGTGGCCACCGACGTGGGCCAGCACCAGATGTGGGCCATCCAGCACTTCCACTTTGACTACCCCGGCCAGCTGCTCACCTCCGGCGGCTTCGGCACCATGGGCTTCAGCCTGGGCGCGGCCATCGGCGCCAAGGCCGGCCGGCCCGACAAGTGCGTGATCCACGTCACCGGCGACGGCGGCTTCCGCATGAACTGCAACGAGCTGGCCACCGAGGAGTACTATGGCCTGCCGATCATCACGATCATCTTCGACAACGGCACGCTGGGCATGGTGCGGCAGTGGCAGTCGCTGATCTATCAGCGGCATTACAGCCAGACCACCCTGGACCGGGGCCCGGACTTCGTCAAGCTGGCCGAGGCCTATGGGCTCAACGGCTTCCGGGCTGCCAGCGCGGAGGAGTTCGAGACCGCGCTCAAGGTCGCCCTGGCCAGCGGCAAGGGCACCGTCATCGACTGCGCCATCGACATCGACGAGATGGTGCGGCCCATGGTGGGCGGCGGCAGCCACATCACCAACTTCATGGTGGACTGAGAGGAGGAACGGCACATGGACAACACAAACCGGCACACCCTGGCCGTTCTGGTGGACAACGAATCGGGCGTCCTGTCCCGGGTGGTCCGCCTCTTCTCCGGCAAGGGGTACAACATCGAGTCCCTGGCCGTGGGCACCACCGACGACCCGGCGGTGTCCCGCA
>CAMKAE010000146.1 GCA_946410395.1 uncultured Clostridia bacterium | reverse complement strand
AGAATTCCTTTCCGCCGGGGTTGTGCAGGCACCGGTTCCTGTGCTATAATCACGGCGGAACCGCTCCGGTTATCGGTCCCTGACAGGAGGAATCCCCATGAAATACGCGGAAGCCGTCTTTGAGGTTGCCTATCTGGTCTTTGCCATCGCCGCGGGCATCGCCCTGCTGCGCAGAAGGAAGGAGAAGCCCGCCTGCTTCCTCTCCGGCCTGGCCTGCCTGGTGCTGGGCCTGGGCGACGCCTTCCATCTGGTGCCCCGGGTAATGCGCGCCTTCATGCCGGGAGCGGACCTCACCGCGGCCCTGGGCTTCGGCACGGCGGTGACTTCCATCACCATGACGGTTTTCTATGTCCTGCTCGACCTCTACCGCCGGGACCATTTCGGCGTGCAGGGCGAAAAGGGCATCTGGAAGTACATCATCGGCCTGGCGGCCATCCGCATCGTGCTGTGCTGCTTCCCGGAGAACGACTGGTTCTCGGGCGAAAGCCCCCTGCTGTGGGGGATCATCCGCAACATTCCCTTCGTCGCCCTGGGGACGCTTGCGGTGCTGCTGTGGCGGCAGTACGGGCCGAAGGACGCGGTGTACAAACGGCTCTGGCTGGCGGTGATCCTCAGCTTCCTGTTCTACCTCCCGGTGGTCCTCTTCGCCCACGTCCACCCCATGATCGGCATGCTGATGCTGCCCAAGACCGTGATGTACGTGTGGATGATGTGCATGTTCCTGCGCGCGGCGAAAGCTTCCGACAACGGCTGAATACCGACCCGATCAAAAGCAGGCACCCTGTCCGTGAGGGCAAGGTGCCTTTTGCGTGGGATCACAGGGTCACGCCGGTCTTGAAGATGGCCAGATCGTGGAAGCCGTTGCGCTCCGAGCAGACGTCCTGTCCGCTCGCCACCTTCAGCACCAGCGTCATCAGCTCCTCGGCCAGCTGCGGCAGGGGGATACCCTCCGAAAGCAGGCGGCCGGCGTCAAAGTCGATCCAGTTCTTTTTCTTCTGCGCCAGGGGCGTGTTGGAGGCGATCTTCACCGTGGGGACCGGGCAGGCAAAGGGCGTGCCGCGGCCGGTGGAGAACAGCACGATCTGCGCGCCGGCGGCGGCCACGGCCGTGGCGGCCACCATGTCGTTGCCCGGGGCGGACAGGAGGTTCAGCCCGGGTTTTTTCACCTGCTCGCCGTAGCGAAGCACGTCGCGCACCGTCGCAAAGCCGCTCTTCTGCGTGCAGCCCAGCGCTTTGTCCTCCAGGGTCGAGATCCCGCCGGCCTTGTTGCCCGGGGACGGATTCTCGTAGATCGTCTGGTGGTGCTCCTCAAAGTAGCGCTTGAAGTCGTTGATCAGGGAGACGGTCTTCTCAAAGACCTCCTCGTTTTCCGCCCGGGCCATCAGGATGGTCTCAGCGCCGAACATCTCCGGCACTTCCGTCAGGATGGTGGCGCCACCCTGGGCGATGAGCCGGTCGGAGAAACCACCGATGGTCGGGTTGGCGGTGATGCCGGAGAAGCCGTCGCTGCCGCCGCACTTCATGCCGATGATCAGCTTCGAGGCCGGACAGGGCACCCGTTTCTCCGCCCGCATGTTCTCCGCCAGCTCTCTGAGCAGGGCCATGCCGGCCTCGTGCTCGTCCTCGACCTGCTGGCAGACGAGGAAGCGAACGCGGCGCTCATCCCACGCACCCATGTAGCCCTTCAGGATGTCCACGCCGCTGTTCTCGCAGCCCAGGCCCAGCACCAGCACGCCGCCGAAGTTGGGGTGTGTGGCCAGGTCTGCCAGGATCCGCCGGGTGTTCTCCTGGTCCTCGCTCATCTGCGAGCAGCCGTAGGGGTGGGAGAAGCAGTAGACCTTCTCCACGCCCTCCCCGGCAAGGCACTGCGCGTCCCGCTCCAGGGCGCGGGCCACGTCGTTGACGCAGCCCACCGTGGGCAGGATCACCAGGTCGTTGCGCACGCCCACGCGGCCGTCCCGGCGGGGATAGCCCATGAAGGTGCGGGGCGCTTCCGTTTTGTCCTCCGCCGCGACGGGGTGATACTCATAGGTCAGCTCCCCGGAGAGCAGGGTGTGCAGGTTGTGGACATGCACATGGCTTCCCGCGGGGATGTCCTCCTTCGCGTAGCCGATTGGATAGCCGTATTTGATGACATGCTCGCCGGCCTTCAGGTCCGTGAGGGCCGCCTTGTGTCCGGCGGGCACGTCGGTCCTGAGCGTCAGGGAAAGCCCGTCCGCGCTGACGGTCTCGCCGGCGGCCAGGGCCCGCAGGGCAACAGCCACGTTGTCCCGGGGGGTGATGCGCAGCAGATCGTTCATGGAATGCACCTCCGTGGTTTCCGGCTCTCCGGTCATTCAATGGGCTCCAGATACCGGGTCAGGATGAACCCAGCCTGGTCCTCGTTCTCATACACGCAGTAGGTAAAGTCGTCGATCTGCCCGTAGGTGAAGACCAGCGCGCCCAGCGGCACCTTCGTGATGCGCCTGGCCGAGGTGGACGGATCCGCCCGCAGCGAAACCCAGCTGTCGCAGTTGACGACTCGCATGTCGGGGCCTTTCTCCCGGCAGAAGGACATGCCGTCAAACTCGAAATAGCGCTCGAAGGGGGTCTGCTCCTCGTGCTCCGTCTCCTCCAGGATCAGCCAGGTGCGGTGGACGTTGTTCTCCACCCCGGCCTCGGAATAGATGTTATAGACGAAGGGATCCTCGGCATAATCGAATTCCAGGAGCAGTCGGTCCATTTCCTCCGAATAATACTCGGAAGACCAGGTCCCGCTGAAGGTGTTGACGCAGTCGCCGCTGTCGTTGTAGATGACCAGCTCCATGTCCCCGCTCTCCTCCAGCGTGAGGAACAGATCCGCCAGCCAGGGCGTCTCGCCTTCCCGCTCCACCTCCAGGCCGGCGGCAAACCACTCGCCGGGGAGGTTGTGGAGCAGCTCCAGGTCAGCGGCCAAGGCTGTGGCGGCAAAGAGCTGAGCGGTCAGGATCAATGCGAAGAGGAAGAGCATCATGCGCGTGCGTTTTGTTCCGATCCGTGTCATGGCGAGTTTCCCTCCTTCGTCTTGTGCCGGTTCTGTCTGTCGGTTCGGGAGTCTCTCAGGCGCCGAAGCGCTCCGCCACGACCGCCTGCATGCCCTTGTCCAGGATGTCGGTCAGCGCGCCGGTGACGTACGCCGCCAGGCCCGGGATCTTCGTCAGGTCCTGGCCGAAGAAGGCTTCGTTCGACAGGAAGGCGTTCACCTGCTCCGCGGGGGCCATGTCGCCGGACTCGGCGAAGAACTTCAGCACCGCCGGGTCATCCTGGAGGGTGTAGGCCTCCTCGCCCCGCTTGCAGGCGAGCTTGCCCTCGCAGAGGGTGCCGCCCCGGTAGAGGCTCATCATCGCCGCGATGGAGAAAGTCAGGTGCGGCGGCAGTTCGCCGTTCTTTTCCACATAGCCCAGCAGAGAGGGCAGGCAGCGGGCCCGCCACTTGCTGACGCAGTTCAGGCAGATGTCCAGCAGGCGGTGCTTGATGAACGGGTTGGCGAAGCGTCCGGTGACGGCCTCGGCGAAGGCGGTCAGGTCCTCCTTCGGCAGCGTCAGGGTGGGGATCACCTCGTCGTAGAGAGTCTTCTGCATGAAGGTGCGGATCGTCTCGTCGTTCATGGCCTGGAGAACGATGTCGTGCCCGCACTGGAAGGCCATGGGCACAAAGGATGTGTGCGCGCCGTTGAGGATGCGTACCTTGCGCTGCTTGTAGGGCTTCTGGTTGTCGGTGTAGACCACCGGCAGGCCGCAGGCGGGCAGCGGAAGCTCCGCGCTCAGGTCACGGTCGCTCTCGATGACCCACAGGCCGAAGGGCTCGGCGGTGACCAGGATGCGGTCCTCATAGCCCAGCTTTTCCCAGATGGCCTGATCCTCGCCGCGGGGATAGCCGGTGACGATGCGGTCCACCAGCGTGGAGGTGAAGGTGCAGGCGGTGTCGAGCCACTGCTCAAAGCGCTCGCCCAGCTTCCACAGCTTCGCCAAGGCCTTCACGCAGCGCCGGAGTTCGATGCCGTTGTCGTCGATGAGCTCCACCGGCAGGATGATCAGGCCCTTGTCCTGCGCGTAGCCGAAGGCCTCGGCCCGCTCGAAGAGGAACTTGGTCAGCTTGCCCGGATAGGTGTTGGGCGGGCAGAGGTCGAAGCGGTCGCTCTCGTCGAGGACGATGCCCGCCTCGGTGGTGTTGGAGATGACAAAGCGCAGGTTCTCGCACTTCGCGTAGGCGGCGTAGGCGTCATAGGACTGGTAGCAGTCCACCGCGTCGCTGACGCTGGTGACGACCCGGCTCTGCTCCACCGGCTTGCCGTCCACCAGGCCCCGCAGCAGCACCGTGTAGCGGTAATCCTGCTCTTTAAAGGCCGGGAACAGCGTGCCGATGTTGATGGGCTTCACCAGCACGATGCTGCCGTTGAAGTCCGTCTTTTCGTTGGCGATGTCGATCATCCAGTCCGCAAACGCCCGCAGGAAATTTCCCTCGCCGAACTGGATCACCTTCACCGGGCGCTTCGGCGCCGGGGCCATGACCGCATTCAGTTTTTCCATAACAATGACTCCTCCCGTTATCGCGGTCTGTCCGACCGGATGTTTCCATATCTATTGTACAATGGGATTTGCAAATCGTCAATGCGCGCAGGAAAGTTTTGCCCTTGACAAACGGACAAAAATCTTATATACTGCGTTTGTTCGCCGAGAGGCGGCAAGCCATAGGGGCATGGTGTAATGGTAACACGTGGGTCTCCAAAACCTTTGTTGAGGGTTCGAGTCCTTCTGCCCCTGCTGCGATGTACAATCTGGTTCTTCAGCTGACACTGTTGAGCGCGTTGTACATCTCGTCGAAGCCATCACCACGTAGACTGATGTAAATATTGTAGGTAATGTTTACATCAGAGTGGCCGAGGATCTTCGACAAAACCTTAACGTCGATGTTGTTGTAGTAGCAATTGGTGGCGAATGTGTGGCGGAACACATGCTCACCAAGATACGGCACATCGGCGTTTTTGCATATCGTCAGCGTTTGATAGCGCATCGCCTCATAGCTCAGTCTCTCCCCCGTCTTTGTTTCAAACACCCATTCTGTTTTTGCTTTCTCTTTTAGTTTTTTCAGTATTTCTTCTGCTTTTTTTGTCAGCGGTATGGTCCTTTTGCTGGAAATCGTCTTCGGACTTTCCTGCAATACGGACCTTTTTTTATCGGCCTGGTTCAGAATCGTCGCTTCGACACGTATCGCCTTTCTGTTCAAATCGACGTACTTCCATCTGAGCGCCAAGGCTTCTCCGACTCTGAGTCCAGTTTCCAACATGAGTCCGATGGCACTGGCGCCAGGTTTATTTGACGTGTTGATCGTCTCCCATAGCCGCTTCTGCTCCTCTTCGGAGTATGGGGCGGTTATTTTTTTCGGCTTTTTTACTTTGTCTTGCGACGGTAAATAAACGCCGATAGAAGGATCAGCCGAAATGAAGTGCATGGCGGCGGCCTGCCTGAGAGGCGCCGTGGCGATCCGCATCTGTTTTTTTATCGTCGTCAAGCTGTATCCGTTTTCGGTCAGCTCGTTTACGTAGCGCTGAATATCGAAAGCCGTAATGTTGCCAATAGGCTTTTCTGCTATCGAATAGTTTTCCAGCGCGGTCAAAGAGGTTTCTAGTCTGGACAGCGTCGCCGGTTTCACAGCTCCGGTTTTGAACGTGTCCAACCAGACTCTGATATATTCTTTCAGCGGCATAGACGAGTACATTCGTTTCATCTCCTCTATGTTCCCGCAGCACATAAAGTTGTCAAG
>CAMKAE010000145.1 GCA_946410395.1 uncultured Clostridia bacterium | reverse complement strand
CCCTCACCGTGGCGCCCAAGGGCTTCGGCAGCGAGAACATGTCGCGGCTGAAGATGCTGACCCCGGCGCAGGGCGTACAGGGCGTGAAGGACTTTGTGCTGGAGACCGTCCGCCTGGCCGGCGCCAACCCCTGCCCGCCGATGGTGCTGGGCGTGGGGATCGGCGGTGACTTTGAGATGGTGGCAGAGCTGGCCAAGCGCGCGCTGATGCTGCCTCTGGACGAGACGAGCCCGGATCCCTTCTACGCCGGGCTGGAGCATGAGCTGCTGGAGGCGGTGAACGCAACCGGCATCGGCCCTCAGGGTCTGGGCGGGCGTACCACCTGCATCGGGCTGCGGATCCTGGCGATGCCCACGCACATCGCCGGCCTGCCCGTGGCGGTGAACGTCTCCTGCCATGTGACGCGGCATCAGACTGCCGTGCTGTGATCATTCGATAATTCGGAATGCGGAATTCGGAATTCGGAATTGAGGCTACGGGATTGCGGGCAATTTCAAGCAGCGCGTCTGCAACTCATCCATTCCGGTAGGGGCGCCGCTTGCTGCGCCCCGTATTGAGCAGGCGGCCGAAGGGTCCAGGGGCGATCGGAAAGCCCCTGGTCGGCCCGCAGGCCGAAACCATGTGCTTCATGATTCATATGAAAACCGGCATAGGACGGTGATCATGAAGGATCGATCTTGCGGAGGAAAAGGAACATGGAAATCCGATTGAATGCGCCGCTTGGGGCTGAGGACGTGCGGCGGCTGCGCGCCGGGGATCAGGTCCTCCTCAGCGGGACGGTGTACACCGCCCGGGACGCAGCGCACCTGCGGATGCTGGATTGCATCCGGACAGGCACGCCTCTGCCCTTTGACCTGGACGGCCAGGTGATCTACTACGCCGGGCCGACGCCCACGCCGCCCGGGAAACCCATCGGTTCGATCGGGCCCACGACCTCCGTGCGCATGGACGCCGCGACGCCCACCCTGCTGGCCCACGGCCTGCGGGGCATGATTGGCAAGGGCCTGCGGGGCCCGGCGGTCGTGGAGGCCATGAAGGAGCACGGCGCGGTATACTTCGCCGCCGTGGGCGGCGCGGCGGCCCTGATGGCGGCCTGCGTCACATCCTGCGAGGTCATCGCCTGGGAGGACCTGGGCCCGGAATCCGTCAAGCGCCTGACCCTGAAGGATCTGCCGCTGGTGGTGGCCGTCGACGCGCAGGGCCGGGACGCCTTCGCCGAAGGCCAGGCGGCCTATCTTGCATCACAAGGAGAAGCAAAATGACACCGAGAGACCTTTCTGAAATCAAACGCCGGCTGGACCCCAACAAGCGCTATCCGGCGGCGGTCCGCGGCTGCTATGTCAACGACGACGGCGAGGTGCTGCACACCTTTGAGAAGCCCCTGGCCATGATGACCCAGGAGGAAGTGGACCGCTATATGACCATTTTCCGCCGGGTGCTGTCCGGGACACAGGGGCAGAACCTGCTGCCGGTGCGTTTTTCCGACGCGCTGGAGGATGAGGCCTTCAAGCGCTTCTACGCCCTGCGCCAGAGCCGGCTCGGGGACGAGACCCGGGTCCAGCAGCTCTACGGCGAGATCATGGCCTGGCTGGCGGAGGAGAAGAATGCCCGGCCCCAGTCCGCGGACGCGGCGAAGAGCATGAACTGCACCCTGATCCTGCTGCTGGAGGACGCCTTTGACCAGTATCACCGCCGCCGCGACGGGGAGGTGGACCGCGACCGCTCCGACACGATGTACAGCTATTTCCTCTGCGCCGTGTGCCCGGTGAAGCCCCGCAAGCCGGAGCTGGCCTGGCAGGCCGGGGACTTCGGCATCACTGCGGACGACTGGGTGGTGGCGATGCCTGAGATGGGCTTCCTTTATCCGGCCCGGGAGGAGGGCGCCTCGGACATCTATGCCGCCCTGTATTACACCCGGAATCTGGCGGACGTCCATGACGGCTTCGTGGCGCACGTCTTTGGCGCGCAGACCGAGATGCCGGCGGCGCGCCAGCAGGAGGCCCTGTGCACGATGCTGCAGGAGAGCCTGCAGGAGGAGTGCAGCCTCGAGGTCATGCAGGCGGTGCACGAGACGGTCTCCGACATGATCCGGGAGCAGAAGGCCGACAAGCAGGCCAATCCCCTGAGCCTGGGCAGCCCGGACATCTGCCGGGTGCTGACGGACTGCGGCGTATCGGAGGCAAAGACCGAGGCCTTCGCGTCGGAATACGAGGAGGTTTTCGGCCGTAACGCGGATGTACCCGCGGTGAACCTCGTCAACCCGAAGGCCTTCAAACTGGCGACGCCCAGCGTGTCGATCAAGGTGGATCCGGCCCATGCGGACCTGATCTCCACACGGGTGATCGACGGCCAGCGCTGCATCGTGATCCTGGCTGACGGCGCCGTGGAGGTCAACGGCGTCAACGTGGCCATCAACGAGTGACCGAAATTTCTCCCCGGGCTTGCTTTTTGTTCCGATTTAGGGTATACTGAATGAGCCGTATTGCGATGAAGGCCGGGTCCCGTGCGATTTGCCGGTGTGAACCCTGTCAGGGCCGAGAGGCAGCAGCAGTAAGCATTAGGTACAATGTGCTGCGGGTTCGCCTTGCCTGAGCGGTGCGGTTTTCTTTTTGTGAAGCCGCGGACAGACTGTCCTGCGGCGATTTGGCGTATAGAGCGGAAGGAGAACAGCTTGAATATCCATCCACTGATCGACGCGGTGCGCCCGGAGACGGCCGCTGCGCTGGCGCAGTCGGCCCGCGCGGGAGAAACCGTCGCGCTGACGGGGCTCAACGAGTCCCTCGCGGTGCTGCTGGCCGCGCGGCTGCAGCGGGATACCGGCCTGCGGGTGATGCTGGTGGCTTCCAACGACCTGCGTGCCGCCCATGCCGGAGACGACGCCCAGCAGCTGCTGGGCGCGCCGGCCTGCACGCTGCCGGGCGGCGAGATCGACCTGACCCGCGGCTCCTCCGGCCAGGAGGGCGCCTGGCGCAGGCTGGACGCTCTGACCCGCTGCGCCCGGGGCGAGGTCGGGCTGCTGTGCACCTCCGCCGAGGCGCTGCAGCAGCGCATGGGGGACCCCGAAACCTTTGCTGCGGCGGTTTTCACGCTGAAAACCGGCGACCGGATGGCGCCGGACGCCCTCATGGATCGGCTGGTGCGCCTGGGCTACGAGCGGGTGAACCTGGTGGAGGGCAAGGGGCAGTGCGCCCTGCGGGGCGACATCCTGGACGTCTATCCGCCCTCCGCGCCGCAGGCCTACCGGATCGAGTATTTCGACAACGAGATCGACGGGATCCGCACCTTTGACGCGCTGAGCCAGCGGAGCCTGGAACGGACCGAGGAGGCGGTGATCTCCCCGGCCTGCGAGGTGCTGCTGAAGCCGGAGGCCGCGGAGCGCGCGGCGAACCGGATGCGGACGGCCCTTCGCGCGCTTGCGGAGCATCCCGAGCGGCACACGGTGTTTGAGGACCTTCCGCCGATCCCGGAGGATGACGACGACCTGGCGGTTTACTTTGACGAGACGATCGCGCCCAGGCTGGCGCAGCAGGAGCGCAGCGTCACGAAGCAGACCGAGATGGAGCGGCGGCTGGCGGCGCTGCTGGCGGACGCGGAGGCGGTGAGCCAGGGCCTGCCCTTCCGCCGGATTCGCGCCTGGCTGCCGGTGCTGACACGGGAGGTCTGCACCGTGCAGGACTGGTACTGCCCCGACGTGGTGTTCCTCTGCGAGCCGGATGCCCTGCGGGAGCGGATGAAGGAGCGCGCTGCGGGCTTCGCGCAGGACCTGGCCGCCGCGGTGGACCGGGGCGAGGCCGTGACCGCGCAGGAGAGCCTGCTGCTCAGCTGGGACCGGGTGCTGGGCGCCCTCTCGGAGAAGCCGCTGGTCGCCTGCACGGAGCTGCTGCGGGGCCTGGGCGGTATCAATCCGAAACGGGTGGAGAACCTGGAAGCGGTGAGCATTTCCGGCTACGCGTCCCAGCTGCGCCGCCTGGCGGAGGACCTGCGCGCGTGGACCGAAAAGGGCTGGCGCGTGGCGCTGCTCTCCGGCGGCGTGGCGCGCGGCCAGCGCCTGGCCGCCTCCATCACGGAGCTGGAGGCGCCCGCGGTGTTTCGGGAAAAGCCCGGACCGCTGGAGCCCGGAAAGCCCGTGGTCCTGCCCATCACGCTGACGCACGGCTTCCTGTGGCCCGGCGCGGGGCTGGCGGTGGCCTCGGACACGGACATCTGGGGGAGCGGATACCGCAAATCAAAATCCCGCCGCTCCAGCGGCGAGAAAATCGCGGCCTTTACGGACCTGCACCCCGGCGACTATGTGGTGCACGAGGATCACGGCGTGGGCTGCTATCAGGGGACGACCCGGCTGATGCAGGGCGGCGCCTGGCGGGACTACCTGCTGATCCAGTACGCCGGCAACGACAAGCTCTATGTCCCCGTGGACCAGTTCCAGCGCGTGCAGCGCTACATCGGCAATCCCAGCCAGCCGCCCAAGCTGAACCGCATCGGCGGCGGGGAGTGGGGGAGACAGAAGGGCAAGGTCAAGGAGAGCCTGCGGAAGATCGCCTTCGACCTCACCGCTCTCTACGCCCGCCGCACCCAGAACCCGGGCTACGCCTTCTCCGCGGACACCCCGTGGCAGGCGGAGTTTGAGGACCAGTTCCCCTATGAGCTGACGCCCGACCAGGAGCAGAGCGTCCGGGAGATCACCCGGGACATGGAGGCTCCCCGGAACATGGACCGCCTGCTGATCGGCGACGTGGGCTACGGCAAGACCGAGGTGAGCCTGCGGGCGGCCTTCAAGGCGGTGATGGACGGCAAGCAGGTGGCCATTCTCGCCCCGACCACCATCCTCGCCCAGCAGCACTACAACACCGTGCTGAAGCGCTTCGCGGGCTTCCCGGTGAAGGCCGACGTGCTCTCGCGCTTCCGCACGGCCAAGGAGCAGAAGCAGATCGTGGCGGACACGGCGGCGGGGAAGATCGACATCCTCATCGGTACCCACCGGATCCTGGCCAAGGACGTGAGCTTCAAGAACCTGGGCCTGCTGATCGTGGACGAGGAGCAGCGCTTCGGCGTGCAGCACAAGGAGATCATCAAGAATCTGAAGACCCAGGTGGACGTGCTGACCCTGTCCGCCACGCCGATCCCCCGAACCCTGCACATGTCGATGGTGGGCATCCGGGACATGTCCGTGCTGGAGACCCCGCCCGAGGACCGGCTGCCGGTGCAGACGCATGTGGTGGAGTACTCCGACGCCCTCGTCCGGGACGCCATCCTGCGGGAGGTGGGCCGGGGCGGCCAGGTCTACTTCCTCTACAACCGGGTCAACACGATCGAGCGCTTCTACCAGCGGCTGCGCGCCCTGGTGCCGGAGGTGCGCATCGGCGTGGCCCACGGGCAGATGAAGGAACACGGCCTGGAGGACGTGATGATGGACTTCTATGCCGGCAGCTATGACGTGCTGCTGTGCACCACCATCATCGAGAGCGGCCTGGACATCCCCACGGCCAACACGCTGATCGTCTTCGACGCGGAGCGCTTCGGCCTGAGCCAGCTCTACCAGCTTCGGGGCCGGGTGGGGCGCTCCGCCCGCCAGGCCTACGCCTACTTCACGGTGCGCCCCGACAAGATGCTGACGGAGACCGCCGAACAGCGCCTGAGCGCCATCCGGGAGTTCACCGAGTTCGGCGCGGGCTTCCGCATCGCCATGCGGGACCTGGAGATCCGCGGCGCGGGCAACATCCTGGGACCCGAGCAGCACGGCCACCTGGCCACGGTGGGCTATGAGATGTACTGCAAGCTGATGGAGGA
>CAMKAE010000144.1 GCA_946410395.1 uncultured Clostridia bacterium | reverse complement strand
CTCCGGGGCGAGGCGGACTACCGCATCATCGCCGTGGAGCCGGCCTCCTGCCCCAGCTTCACCCGCGGCGTCTTCGCCTATGACTTCTGCGACACCGGCATGATCTGCCCCCTGGCCAAGATGTACACCCTGGGCGCGGACTTCATCCCCGCTCCCAACCACGCCGGCGGCCTGCGCTATCACGGCATGAGCCCCATCCTCTCCCAGCTCTACCATGACGGGCTGATGGAAGCCGTCTCCGTGCCCCAGACCGCGGTGTTCGAGGCCGCGGAGCAGTTCGCCCGGGTGGAGGGCATCCTCCCCGCCCCCGAGAGCTCCCACGCGATCCGCGCCGCCATCGACGAAGCCCTGCGCTGCAAGGAGACCGGCAAGGAAGAAACCATCGTCTTCGGCCTCACCGGCACCGGCTACTTCGACATGGTGGCCTACGAGAAGTTCCACGAGGGCCTCATGGACGACTACATCCCCACCGACGAGGAGCTGGCCAAGTACCGCGCCATGCTGCCCAAGATCGGCTGAACCCTCCCCGGGAGCTCCGCCCTGCGCGGGGCTCCTTTTTTCTCACGTTTATTGTAAGAATATGGCGTATTGTCATACGCGGTATCAAACAGTACTCCGTACTGTTTTTGCTTATTTCGTTTTTTCCGCCGCAGCTCTTCCCTTGCGGCGGATTTGTGGTATAATCCCCATGTCACCATCGCGGAGAGGAGTGAGACCGGTGAAGGAAATGCTGCGCGACCTGGGCAAGGACATCTGGAACGTCCCCAATCTGCTGACCATGGCTCGGCTGGCCATGATCCCCGCTTTTATCGCGCTGGATCTGACCCGGCATTTCACGTCCGCGCTGATCGTGTTCTGCCTGGCCAGCCTTACGGACTGTCTGGACGGCTTCCTGGCCCGCAAGAACAACCAGGTCACCAACTTCGGCAAGCTCTTTGACCCGCTTGCGGACAAGGTGATGGTGGTCAGCGCCCTGGTCTGCCACGGCATCTGGGGATACTTCCCCTGGGCGGCCATCGCCATCGTGGCCCTCAAGGAGCTCTACATGGTCATCGGCTCCGCCTGGATGCTCAACCACGGCCATGTGGTGTCCGCCAACATCTTCGGCAAGGCCGCCACCGTGGCCTTCATCGCCTCCCTGATCCTGAGCTTCTTCCACGAAAAGCTGCCCGAGGGCCTGGGCGTCCAGCTGGACGTCATCGTCCTGTGGATCAGCGTGGGCCTGGCCCTGGAGGCCGCCTTCATCTACACCGTGGAGTCCTGGAAAGCGGTAAAGGCAGACCATGCCCGCAGTCAGGAAAAGGGCGGCAGCCCAAACGCAAAGAAATAGGACACCCCGTCGAAGAGTGTCCTTTCCCGATGATCTGTCATCAGACATGCAGCTCCTGCTTCTCGCCGAGCAGGGCTTTTTCTTTTTCCAGCAGCGGGCGGATCATCCCGTCCAGGTATTCCGTCACCTGCTCCGCGCTGCGGCCGGTGAAGTGCTCCGGGGACAGCACCGCGTCGATCTCCGCGCGGGTCAGGCCGAAGGCGGGATCGGCGCACACGCGGTCGATCAGGTCGTTGGCGCCTCCGTCCTCCTTGACATGACGGGCCGCGGCCTGGGCGTGAACCCGCAGCCGCTCGTGGAGCTCCTGGCGGTTGCCGCCCTTCTTCACCGCATCCATCATGATGTTCTCCGTGGCCATGAAGGGCAGCTCATTCATCACGCGCTGGCGGATGACCTTCTCATACACGACCAGCCCGTCGCAGACGTTCATCATGATGTTCAGGATGGCGTCCACGCCCAGGAAAGCCTCGGCCATGGCGATGCGCTTGTTGGCGCTGTCGTCGAGCGTACGCTCAAAGAACTGGCAGGACGTGGTCAGGGCTGGGTTCAGCGCGTCGGTCATGACATAGCGGGCCAGCGCGTCGATGCGCTCGCAGCGCATGGGGTTGCGCTTGTAGGGCATTGCCGAGGAGCCGATCTGGTGCTTCTCGAAGGGCTCCTCCATCTCCTTGAAGCTGGCCAGCAGCCGCATGTCGTAGGCAAACTTCGAGGCGGACTGCGCAATGCCGGACAGGGCCGAAGCCACCTGATAGTCCACCTTGCGGGAGTAGGTCTGGCCGGAGACCGGCACCACCCGGTCGAAGCCGAAGGAAGCCGCGATCTCCGCCTCCACGGCCCGGATCTTTTCCGCGTCGCCGCCGAAGAGCTCCACAAAGCTGGCCTGGGTGCCGGTTGTGCCCTTGGAGCCCAGCAGGGCCAGGGATGCGATGCGGTGCTCCACCTCGTCGAAGTCCATCCGCAGCTCGTTGAGCCACAGGGTCGCCCGCTTGCCCACCGTGGTGAGCTGGGCCGGCTGCAGGTGGGTGTAGGCCAGGCAGGGCATCGCCTTGTAGCGATCCGCGAAGTCCGCCAGCAGGGCCATCACGTTCAGCAGCTTGCGCCGCACGGTCTGCAGGGCCTGCCGCATGACGATCACGTCGGTGTTGTCGCCGACATAGCAGGAGGTCGCGCCCAGGTGGATGATGCCCGCCGCCTTGGGGCACTGCAGGCCGTAGGCGTAGACATGGCTCATCACGTCGTGCCGTACCTCGCGCTCCCGCCGCTGGGCATCCTCATAGTTGATGTCCTCCGCGTGGGCCTCCAGCTCGGCGATCTGTTCATCGGTGATGTCCAGGCCCTGGTGCTGCTCCGCCCGGGCCAGGGCGATCCACAGCCGCCGCCAGGTGCGGAACTTGTTGTCCTCCGAAAAGAGATACTGCATCTCCTCCGACGCATAGCGCGTGGAGAAGGGGCTGACGTAGCGATCGTGGGACATTGTTGACCTCCTGTGCCGCAAGGATTGTTTTAACAGCTCGCTTCGGCCGAAACCCCTCTGCCGCTGCGGCGGCATCTCCCCTTTCAGGGGAGACAAGGGTTTAGTGTTCCTTAAAGCCTCCCCTGAAAGGGGAGGGGGACCGCTTGCGGTGGAGAGGTTTCTCTGCCCGACTGAATCAATACCAACGCACAGAGAATCCACTCCGCCCGCCGCAAGGCACCCCCGTTAATTCCGAATTCCGAATTCCGAATTCCGAATTCCGTATTACCTGAAGTAGTCCATCCCGCCCTCAAACAGCGGCTGATACAGCACGCCGGGGATGTTTTTGTACAGCCACTTCCCGCTGCGCTCCGTGTGGCCCATCTTGCCCAGAACACGGCCGTCCGGGCTGGTGATGCCTTCGATGGCGAAGAGGCTGCCGTTGGGGTTGCAGCGCATGTCCATGGAGGGCACGCCCTCCGCGTCCACATACTGGGTGGCGATCTGGCCGTTCGCGGCCAGCTGCCGGATCAGGGCCTCCGGGCCCACAAAGCGGCCTTCGCCGTGGCTGATGACCACGGTGTGCACGTCCCCGGGATTGCACCGGCTGAGCCAGGGGCTCAGGTTGGAGGCCACGCGGGTGCGCACCGCCATGGACTGGTGCCGGCCGATCTCGTTGAAGGTCAGCGTGGGGCAGGTGTCGTCCGTGTCGATGATCCGGCCGTAGGGCACCAGGCCCAGCTTGATCAGCGCCTGGAAGCCGTTGCAGATGCCCAGCATCAGGCCGTCCCGGCGCTCGAGCAGCTCCGTCACCGCGTCCCGCATCGCGGGATTGCGGAAGAAGGCCGTGATGAACTTGGCGGAGCCGTCCGGTTCGTCGCCGCCGGAGAAGCCGCCGGGCAGCACGATCATCTGGCTCTCCCGGATGGCTTTTGCCGCCGCGTCGATGCTGCGGGCAATGCCGGCCGGGGTCAGGTTGTTGATCACCAGGATCTGCGCCTCGCCGCCGGCCCGCTCCACCGCGCGGGCGGTGTCCAGCTCGCAGTTGGTCCCCGGGAAGACCGGGATGAAGGCCCTGGGCTTTGCGGTTTTCACCGCGGGCGCGGGCCGCTTGTCCGCCCGGAAGGTGAAGGCTTCGGTGGTTTCGCCGGTGTGTCCGCGCCAGGGGAAGACCTTGTCCAGCTTGCCGGCATAGATCTCCTCCATCGGCGCCAGATCAATGCGGTCGCCCTCATAGGCCAGGGCCCAGTCGGCGATGGTGTCGCCCACCCGCTCGCCCAGCGCGCAGCTGTCCGCGCATTCCAGGAGGATGGCCCCGGGCTGCTGGGCGAAGAGATCGCCCTCCCAGTCCTCGTCGATCCGGGTGCCGATCGCGTTGCCCAGGCCCATCTTGAACAGGCCCTCCGCCACACCGCCCAGGCCCAGCGCCCAGGCCGAGAGGATCTCGCCTTTCACAATGCCCGCATGCACCGCGTCGAAGGCATCGCACAGCGCCTGCGCGTCCCAGGGATCCGGGTGCACCAGCCGGATGGCGTGGCCCGCGGCCTTGAACTCCGGCGAGATGACATGCTGCGCCTTCCCCGGCGCAACCGCGAAGGAGCAGAGCGTGGGCGGCACGTCCATCTGCTCGAAGGTGCCGGACATGGAGTCCTTGCCGCCGATGGCCGCGATGTGCAGGGCCGTCTGGGCCTCAAAGGCGCCCAGCAGCGCCGCGAAGGGCTTGCCCCAGCGGGTGGGGTCCGCCGTCATGCGCTCAAAGTATTCCTGGAAGGTGAGATAGGCGTCCTTACGGTCAAAGCCCGCCGCCACCAGCTTGGCCACGCTCTCCACAACCGCCAGGTAGCTGCCCTCGAAGGGGCTCTGAGCCTCGAGCTCCGGGTGGAAGGCATAGGCCATGCCGGAAACCGTGTCCGTCTCCGCCGGGAGCACGGGCAGCTTGGCCACCATGGTCTGCACGGGGGTCAGCATGCGCTTCCCGCCGAAGGGCATCAGCACCGTGGCGGCGCCGATGGTGGAGTCGAAGCGCTCCGCCAGGCCCTGCTTGGCGCAGATGTTGAGGTTGCCGGCCATGTCCGCGAGCTTCTCCGTCACGGTGGCCCCGGCAAAGGGCACCGGGGCGATGCCGTCCTCGGGCACGGACACCCGGGTGTGCTTCTCGGCGCCGTTGCTGTTCAGGAAGTCGCGGCTCACGTCCACGATGGTATGACCCTTCCAGGTCATACGCAGGCGCTTCTCCTCCGTGACCGTCGCCACCGGCGTGGCCTCGAGGTTCTCGCGCTCCGCGGCCGCCAGGAAGGCCGGCACGTCGTCCGCTCCCAGCACCACCGCCATGCGCTCCTGGCTCTCGGAGATCGCGAGCTCCGTGCCGTCCAGGCCCTCATACTTGCGCGGCACCGCGTCCAGGTCGATCTGCAGGCCGTCCGCCAGCTCGCCGATGGCCACGGACACGCCGCCCGCGCCGAAGTCGTTGCACCGCTTGATGAGCCGGGTCACGCTGCCGTCCCGGAAGAGCCGCTGCAGCTTGCGCTCGGTGGGCGCGTTGCCCTTCTGCACCTCGGCGCCGCAGCTCTCGATCGAGGTGCGCTGATGGCTCTTGGAGGAGCCTGTGGCCCCGCCGATGCCGTCCCGGCCCGTGCGGCCGCCCAGCAGCACCACCACGTCGCCGGGGGCAGGCGTCTCCCGCCGCACATGGCTCAGGGGCGCCGCGCCCAGCACCGCGCCGATCTCCAGGCGCTTGGCCGCGTAGCCCGGATGATACAGCTCGTCCACCAGCCCCGTGGCCAGGCCGATCTGGTTGCCGTAGGAGGAATAGCCCGCGGCTGCGGTGGTCACCAGCTTGCGCTGGGGCAGCTTGCCCGGGAGCGTGTCCGCCACAGGCACCAGCGGATCTGCCGCGCCGGTGACCCGCATAGCCTGGTAGACGTAGGTGCGGCCGGACAGGGGATCCCGGATCGCACCGCCGATGCAGGTGGCCGCGCCGCCGAAGGGCTCGATCTCCGTGGGATGGTTGTGGGTTTCGTTCTTGAACATCAGCAGCCAGTCTT
>CAMKAE010000143.1 GCA_946410395.1 uncultured Clostridia bacterium | reverse complement strand
TAGGTCGCTGCCGGATTCCATCAAGCCCGATGTTCGTCGGGCTTTTCTCATTCAAAAATGTCAGTCCTGATTTCGCAGCGCAGCTTGAATTTTTACCGTTTGAGGAAGGATAAGATGAAGCAAGTAAGTGCCTTTGTTGGCAGAAATATGGCCTGGATCGTCCTGAGTGTTGCGGCAATGGCTCTTTTCGTACCGGGAACAAGCCTCTGGATCCAGATGAACTGGATCAATTATTTGCTGATGATCGTCATGTTTGGCATGGGACTTACGACGAAGCTGTCTGATTTTGCCATTGTATTCAAAAGACCAGCAGACATAATCATCGGATGTGCGGCACAGTTCCTTGTCATGCCTTTTCTGGCTTTTGTGCTTGGGAAAGCATTCAGCTTGAACGATGAATGGCTGGTTGGGGTCATTCTCGTCGGAACATGCCCCGGGGGAACATCCAGCAATGTCATCACCTATCTGTCACAAGGCGACACAGCGCTTTCTGTGGGAATGACCGGAATCAATACCTTACTGGCACCGTTTCTTACGCCCCTCCTGACATACCTTTATCTGAGAACGTCTGTCAGCGTGGATGCCCTAGCCATGTTCCTCTCCATCATACAGGTTGTGATTGTGCCCATCGGCTTAGGGCTGCTGATCAACAGATTCTTTGAAAAGCACACCCAAAGAATCAGGGATTCTCTTTCGTTGATTTCCGTAATCGCCATCTGCTTGATTGTGGCGTCGGTCGTATCCCATAACAGCGAAAAGATCCTGTCTACGGGACTGATCGTCTTTGCCGTTGTGATTCTTCACAATTTGCTTGGTTATCTCTGCGGCTATCTGATCGGTGTCCTGTTTGAGATGGATCTGCCCAGAAAAAAGGCGGTTGCCATCGAGATCGGCATGCAGAATTCCGGGCTTGCAACATCGCTTGCCGGATCCGCTTTTCCGAGCTTACCCATGGCGACTGTCCCGGGAGCGATTTTCTCCGTATGGCATAATATATCCGGCGCCATCCTGGCGGGCTGGTTCAACCGCAAATCGAAGAGAACAGATGCGACAAAAGAAGAACAGAGCCGGATTCAGGAATAGAAATAGATGCTGCTGAATGCGTATTCCATGATCAGGGAGCTCAGGAGAGAACCCTGATGGCCGGATGGCGCGTTTCGCAGCATCTTTGCCCATGCGACGGACGAAATCCAGGTTACAGCTTGAACAGGTCCAGCCTGCTGATGGCTTCCCGGGTCTTTTCAGGTGTGTTGAAAGCTGTCAGGCGGAAGTAGCCTTCGCCGCTCGGGCCAAAGCCGGCGCCGGGCGTGCCAACCACCCGGCATTCGTTCAGCAGCTTGTCGAAGAAGGTCCAGCTGTCAATGCCTTCGGGCGTTTTCAGCCAGATATAGGGCGCATTCACGCCGCCGTAGATCCGGAATCCGCGCTCGGACAGGCCCTCCCGGATGATGCGCGCATTCTCCAGATAATACGCAATCACTTCTTTGATCTGGCGCTGTCCCTCCTCGGTGTAAACCGCGGCTGCGGCCCGCTGGACCGGGTAGCTGACGCCGTTGAACTTGGTGGCCATGCGGCGCTTCCACATGGCGTTCAGTTCAACTTCTTTGCCATCAGCCGTGCGGCCTTTGACCTCGTGCGGTACGACCGTGTACGCGCAGCGGGTACCTGTGAAGCCGGCTGTTTTGCTGAAGGAGCAACATTCGATGGCCACTTCCCGGGCGCCTTCGATCTCGTAGATGGACAGAGGGATCTCTGGCGTGGAGATAAAGGCTTTATAGGCGGCGTCATAGATGATGACGGCGCCGTTTTTCCGTGCCCAGTCCACGAACACCTTCAGCTGCGCCCTGGTCAGGACGGTGCCGGTGGGGTTGTTGGGATAGCAGAGGTAGAGCACATCCACCGGGTGGTCTGGAACACTGGGTACAAAGCCGTTCTCCTCTGTGCAGGGCAGATAGACCAGGCGGTCCCAGCGCTCACCTGTCCAGCTGCCGGCCCGGCCGGCCATGGCATTGCTGTCCACATAGACCGGATAAACCGGGTCTGTCACGGCGATCACGGCATCCGGCGCGAAGAGCTCCTGAATGTTGCCGACATCACTCTTGGCGCCGTCCGAGACGAAGACCTCGTCGTAGGCCAGGTCAATGCCCCGGGAGGCGTAATCGCCATCCCGGATCGCGTTCACCAGGAAATCGTAGCCGAAGTCCGGCCCGTAGCCGCGGAAGGTTTCGCGGCGGCCCATCTCATCCACGGCCTTATGCATGGCCGTGATGACGGCCGGTACCAGCGGCCGGGTCACATCGCCGATGCCCAGGCGGATAATTTCCTGTTCCGGATGCGCTTCCTGATAAGCCTTGGTCCGCCGGGCGGTCTCGGCGAAGAGATAAGAGCCCGGGAGCTTTTGATAGTTGTCGTTGATGTGCAGCATACTGTCTCCTTCTGATCTCAATCCGGCCATTCGCCGTCAAACACAAATGTTGCGGGGCCGGTTTGGCGAATATGCCCGTCGGCGTCCCAGCTAATCTGCAATTCTCCGCCCGGGAGCGCTACGCTTGCCTGCTTTCCGCTTCTGCCTGTCAGGACAGCGGCGACCAGCGCTGCGCATGCGCCGCTGCCGCAGGCCAGGGTCGCGCCCGCACCGCGCTCCCAGACGCGAACCGTCAGGTGATCGGGGCTGACCGCCCGGACGAACTCAACGTTGGTACGCCTGGGAAAGACAGGATCGTTTTCAATGGCGGGCCCGAGCTCGGAAAGGGGAACCGCTCCGGGGTTGTCTACAAAGAACACCGCGTGGGGATTGCCCATGGAGACGCAGAAGGCGGTTTGCGCCAGCGCCGCAACCTTCACCGTGCTGCTGCCCGAGAGGACGGGGATCTTCGCGGGATCCAGCACCGGCTTGCCCATGTCCACCGTGACGCTGTCCACTTTGCCCCCGTTCATCGCAAGGTTCAGCCGGCATATGCCGCCGCCGGTCTCCAGCGTGACGGCATCCCGGTCTGTCAGCCCGCGCTCCCGTACGTATTTGCCGATGCAGCGGATGGCGTTGCCGCACATTTCGCTCTCGGAACCGTCGGCGTTGAAGATCCGCATGGAAAAGTCGGCCTTTTCGGACGGACCGATCAGCACCAGGCCGTCCGCGCCGACGCCGTAATGGGGCTGTGAGATCCGGACGGCCAGCTCGGCGGGATCCCACACGGTCTCGCTGAAAAGGCTGACATAGACATAATCATTGCCCAGACCCTGCATTTTGGTGAACCGCATGCTGCCGCCTCCTCTCTGCCGCTTGCTTCGAATGCAGTATAACAAGGAGCGGCCCGGCTTGCAAGCGAAATGCACCAAAAGCACAAAACAGGGGGATAACCCCCTGTCACTATCAGATGACCTCTCCCTGTGCCTGCAGCGCGTCCGGCGGAAGAAACGGTGCCGCTTCATCCGATGGGAGCGGCTCTCCCCGGAGCTGCCGGTTCAGCTGATGCAGTCGGTCGATGCGGCCCCGGACGCGGCGGTCCGTGAGGGCCTTGACCTTATAGCGGTCAAACAGCGCGCGGACACCCATGGTGACCGGAATGGCGGCCGCAAAGCCAGCTGTGGCGGTGACGGCCGCGCCGACACCCAGGGCCGCACCGGTTTTCACCATGCGGAAGGCGCCGTCTTTGACGCCAGTCTTGCCGGGCTTGCGCCCCAGGACCACCTTGGAGCCCTCGGTGGCGGCGATGATGACGAAGGGCAACGCGCCGCAGAGCGAGGAGGTCAGTTCCGTCATCAGGCCCACCTCCTCGAGCAGGCCGGTCTCCACCGCGATCTCATCCACATAGGTCAGGCTGGTGGCGATGGTGTCAACCACCGTATCCCGCTGCCGCTTCCGGTAGCCTTTTACGATTTCCTCATAGGTTTTCATGGGCTGTCACCTCCTGTCAGAACAGCTTGTTCACCAGCGTCACGATGACCCACGCGCCGCAGACGATGGCGGCCAGCAGGGTCAGCTGGGCGACAAGATTGCCGGAGAACCAGCGTTTCTTTTCGCGCTTCGTCTCTTTTTTGAGTGAGCGCTCCAGGACGCTGACCCGGCTGACCAGGCTGTCGAGCTTCTGGTCGGTGTCCCGCTGCAGCTCTCGCAGGCTGTTCTCAAGGGCTTCCAGGCCGCCGGCAGCCTGCTGGCGGTTGCGGTCCGCTTCCGCCGAGAGGGCGTCCATCTGGCTGCGGAGGCGCGCCTGGTCTTCACAGACGCCTTCCGCCACCAGGGTCATCTCGGCGGTGAAGCTCTCGATCAACGCCTTGGTGTTCTCACCCTTGACGGTTTTCAGGGCGCTGCTGAGGAATTTGCGGGGCTTGCTGACTTCATTCTCTTCCGGCACGTTTCTCCCTCCTCTGCCATCGCATGATTCCACCTGCATTATACCATATCTGTCAATATCGCAAAAGATTGCTTGCAAATTGGCGGTGATGTGTTAAGATGGAGGAGGAAAGAGGACTGGGGGATTCGGCGTATGACCGCATTGCAGAGCACCACGGGCAGCATGACCAGGCGGGCGATCTCGACGGCGTGGCCGGCGATGGCGGAGAGCTTTTTTGTGACCCTGGCCGGCATGATCGACACGCTGATGGTCTCCTCCCTGGGGAAAAACGCGGTGGCGGCGGTGGGCCTGACCCAGCAGCCGAAGTTCATCAGCCTGACGCTGTTCTTCGGACTGAACGTCGCCGTGTCGGCCCTGGTGGCCCGGCGCAAAGGCGAGCAGCGGCCCGAGGACGCCCGCAAGGTTTTTCTGACGTCCCTGGTGTTCACGATGCTCTTCTGCGTCGTGATCACGGTGCTGTTCGTGGCCCTGGCCCCGCAGATGATGCAGCTGGCCGGCAGCAACGCGGACACCCATGACGACGCGGTGACCTACTTCCGGATCATCATCAGCGGCACCTTCTTCAATGTCCTGACCATGATCATCAACTCCGCGCAGCGGGGCAGTGGCAACACGCGCCTGTCCATGGTGACCAACCTCACCAGCAGCGTGGTCAACGTGATCTTCAACTACCTGCTCATCGGAGGCGGGCTGGGCATCTTCCCCGCCATGGGCATCCGGGGCGCGGCCATCGCCACGGTGCTGGGCACCATCGTGTCCGCCGGGATGGCCCTGGTCTCGCTGACGCGGTCCACGAGCTATATCCGGATCCAGGACATCCTGAACCGGAACGAGCAGCCCACCCGGAACGACGCCAAGGCGATCTGGCGGCTGACCTACAACACCTCCCTGGAGAACATCGCCATGCGCATCGGCTTTCTGGCCACGGCACTGGTGGCGGCCCGCCTGGGAACGGCGGAGTTTGCCGTGCACAACGTGGAGATGCAGCTGCTGGGCCTCGGCTTCGCGTTTGCGGACGGCATGCAGGTTGCGGCCATCGCCCTGACGGGAGAATCGCTCGGCGCGGGGCGCAAGGAGGAGGCCCGGAAATACGGCCAGATCTGCCAGCGCATCGGCCTGGTCATCTCCATCGCGCTGTCGCTGATGCTGCTCGTCGGCGGACGCTGGTTCACGAGCATCTTCTTTACCACCGAGGTGGAGGGCAGCAAGGAAGCGCTGATCGACATGGGTGTGCGGATCAACTATTTCGTCATGGTGATCGTGCTGCTGCAGATCTCGCAGATCATCTTCTCGGCTTGTCTGCGGGCGGCGGGGGATGTGCGCTATGCCCTGTACGCGGCGCTGATCAGCGTGTCCTTCATCCGAACGGCGGTGACGCTGCTGCTGGTATACGTCTTCCACATGGGCCTGGACGGCATCTGGTTCGGCATCCTGTCCGACCAGCTGTCCCGCTTCATCCTGATGAGCACCCGCTTCAGGCAGGGCAAGTGGGTGGACCTGA
>CAMKAE010000142.1 GCA_946410395.1 uncultured Clostridia bacterium | reverse complement strand
GTTTCAATGGTGCCACACGCATCCATTCAATCATTTTGCATTCTTATCAAAGAATCGGATTACAGCGCGGTCCCGGCTTCCGACACAAGCCGGGGCCGCTTTCGCGTCTGCGGAAACCGCGGCACTGCAAGCGCGTGCCCGCCCGGAAAAAAAGAAAAACAGATTTTTTCAGAAATCATTATCCCTCCCCTCCGGTGCGTCGTATGAACAGGTGCCAGGCCGATGAGCCGGGCACAAAACAAAAAAGAACGCCCGCGAGGGTGAGGAGGAAAATGAAAATGAAAAAGATGCTGAGTGTTGCCCTGATTGCCCTGATGATCTTCGGTCTGATGCTTCCCCTGATGGCTTCCGCCGAGTCTGTCGGCACCCCCATGTGGGTCAACTGCGCGGACGGCAAGCGCCTGAACCTGCGCACCGAGCCCAAGGCCGGCTCCAAGATCATCGACCGGATCGACTGCGGCAAGCAGGTGGATGTCCTGAACCGCGTGAACAAGGACTGGGCTTTCGTCCGGGTGACCAACACCGGTGCTCAGGGCTACGTGATGACCAAGTTCCTGGTCGCTTCCAAGCCCGGCAAGTACCAGATCACCGAGCGCGACGACAACTTCCGCACCGTGACGCCCTACCGCGTGGAGATGAAGGCCCGCAGCAAGAATGCCGACGACAGCGTGTGCCTGCGCGTGATGCCCAACAAGAGCGCACAGTCCATCCGCCGCTTCATGGCCGGCGAGCAGGTGACCGTGGTGGCCGTGGGCAAGACCTGGAGCAAGGTTGTGGATCCCGTGACCGGCGCTACCGGCTATGTGGCCAACGATTACATCCGCCGGGTGTAAGACATGAGGACAAAAATCAGCTGATCATTAAACTTATTGAAACCGCGCCCCTGCAAAACGGCAGAGGCGCGCTTTTTTCGCCGCGGGGCTTGATTTTCCCATGGGTTTGGGCTAATCTTACATTATGTGCAGCGCAGGGAGAGGCACTGACCCTTCACCCTCGGAGCGCACAAAGGTGCTGTTCAGCGGCATGTCCAGCTTGTGGTGGCCCACCGCCGGGCGGCCCCGGCTGCCTGCGGGAAGCGGCTGCATATTGAGGACGGCCGGCTGGTGGAGGTCACCGGCGCGGCGGGGACGGAGATCTGACGCATGAGAACCATACTGATCGGAGACGTGCACGGCTGTGACGCCGCGCTTCAGACCCTGCTGGACCGGGTCCGGCCCGCGCGGAGCGACCGCCTGGTGATGCTCGGAGACCTGTTTGACCGGGGCACAACGTCCTGGGAGGTCTTCGGGACGGTCCGCGAGCTGGCGGAGGAGTGGGGGGAGCGCTTTGTGCTCCTGCGGGGAAACCATGAGGATTACCTGCTGGCGGAGAAGCTGACCTTTTCCCAGCGGGCGCTGTGGAACCGGGTGGGCCGCAAGGCGACGGTGCGCAGCTTCCGGGAGCACCGGGAGCGGATGGAGGACAGCGCGCCGTGGATCCGCGAGCACAGCGTGTTGTGGTGGAAGGACGACGGCCTGCAGGCGGTTCACGCCGCCGTGCGGACCGAGCCCGTGGAGAAGAACGACCCGCACACGCTGATGCACGACCATGGCGCCGTGCTGGAGAACACTTACAAGGGGCCGCTGACGGTCGTGGGCCACATCGCCCTGAGCGTGCCGACCTGGTTCGCCGGCGACCGGAAGGCCGGCGTGAAGCTGCAGGCCGGGGAGCAGCGGCCGCTGCCCGAGCGGGGCGTGATCTGCATCGACACCGGCTGCGGAAAGGGCGGCATGCTGACCGCCATGATCGTCGAGGACGGCGCCTACCGCCTGGAGAGTGTGCCGGAGTGGGTGAAACGGCCGGGTACATAACCGGCTTGCGCCGGCAGGCATTCCGGGTTATAATGGGAGCGGCTGTGCGGCAGCGCGCAGCGTGCCGTGCGGGCAGCCGGGAAGAAACCGGCCCTGCCGTTCGTTCAGCAAGGGAGAGAGGAGGCGGCCGGTGTGAAGTATGTGCGGAGACTGATGGGCTGGTTTGCGTCCAGGCTCCTGGTGCTGGCCCTGATCCTGATCCTGTGCGTGGTGGTCTTCTACGACGCCATGAACACGGCCAACATCCGGGTGATCCTCAAGGACGGCATGGCCAAGCGGACGCAGGTGATCATGGGCATGGAGGACGTGGACGCCTTCCGGCTGTACATCACAGACAGCTACCGGGAGTCGGACGGGATCCACGGGACGGTGGCGGAGAAGGCCTCCTCGCCGTACCAGCTCTGTGACGTGGTAGGCATCGACCACCGGCTGGACATGGACTTCGTGTGGTTCTGGCCCTGGGACACGGTGAAGACGGTGCGCATCACCGAGCGCGTGCCCAAGATCGATGGCCGCGCCAAGCGCAGCGGCGCCGGCGTGCCGGCCTGGCAGGACACCCGATACGAGGTGACCCTGGAGCTGGTGAACAAGCAGTGGAAGATCAGCAGGGTGGAAGCCCTGGAGATCGCCGATCCGTAACCGCGGATGCGGCGCAGAGAAGAAAGAAGTGAAAAACATGGCGGAAAAACGGATTGCGGTGCTGCTGGCCAACGGCTTTGAGGAGGGCGAGGCCCTGTTCACCATCGACGTGCTGCGCCGGGCCGGCTTTGTGTGTGACGGCGTGTCGGTGGACGGGGAGAAGGGCGTCGTCTGCGGCTCCCACGGGATCCGGGCCTTTGCGGACCGCGAGCTGGCGGGGGTGGATCCCGCCGGCTATGACATGGTGGTGCTGCCCGGCGGCCTGCCCGGGGCGAACACCCTGCGGGACAATGAAACGGTCATCGCCTGGGTCCGGGCCTTTGCGGCGGATCCGGTCAAAAAGGTTGCCGCCATCTGCGCGGCGCCCCAGGTGCTGGCGAAGGCCGGGGTCAGCGCGGGCCGCCGCCTGACCTCCTATCCGGGCGAGCAGTATCGGAAGCTCTTCGCCGACGCGGACTATGTGGACGACAACCGGCAGACGCAGGAGTGCGTTGTGGTGGACGGGAACATCATTACCAGCCGCGGCCCCGGCACCACCCTGCCCTTTGCCTACCGCCTGGTGGAGGAGCTGGGCGGCGACGCGGACAAACTGCGCAGCGCCATGCAGTACAACGCGCTGAAGGAAGCGATTCTCGGATAAGGAACCGGCCCATTCCGCACGCGCGGGCGTGCAAAGACCAAAAGAGAGAACAGGGAGAGAGACGGCATGTCGGAGACGGAACGCAGCAACTTCATCTGGGACGCCATCCGGGAGGATCTGGCGCAGGGACGCTACGCGGAGGTGCACACGCGCTTTCCGCCCGAGCCCAACGGCTATATGCACATCGGCCACTGCAAGGCCCTGATCATGGACTTCCTGACGGCGGAGAAGTTCGGCGGCAAGTGCAACCTGCGCTTTGACGACACCAACCCCGCCAAGGAGGACATGGAGTTCGTCCGCAACATCGAGAAGGACATCCACTGGCTGGGCTTCGACTGGACCGGTGGGCTGTTCTACGCCTCGGACTATTACGACGCCTGCTACAAGATCGCGGAGGACTGGATCCGGCGGGGCCTGGCCTATGTGGACGAGCTGTCCAAGGAGGAAATGCGGGCCTACCGGGGCACGCTGACCGAGCCCGGCAAGAACAGCCCCTGGCGCGACCGGCCCGCGGAGGAGAGCCTCGACCTGTTCCGCCGCATGAAGAACGGCGAGTTCCCGGAGGGCTCCAAGACCCTGCGGATGAAGATCGACATGGCGTCCCCGAACCTGGTGATGCGCGACCCGGCGATGTACCGCATCCTGTACAAGGAGCACTGGCGGACGGGGAAGAAGTGGTGCATCTATCCGATGTACGATTTCTCCCATCCCATCGGCGACGCCCTGGAGGGGATCACGCATTCCCTGTGCTCCCTGGAGTATGAGATCCACCGCCCGCTGTACGACTGGGTGGTGGAGCACGCGGCCAACATGCTGCCGGCCAAGCCCCGGCAGATCGAGTTTGCCCGCCTGAACATGACCCGCACGGTCATGAGCAAGCGCTACCTGCGCCAGCTGGTGGAGGGCGGCTATGTGTCCGGCTGGGACGACCCGCGCATGCCCACGCTGTCGGCCCTGCGCCGCCGGGGCTACACCGGCGCGGCCATCCGGGACTTTGTGGACCGCATCGGCATGAGCAAGGCGGACTCGGTGGTGGACTTCGCGCTGCTGGAGAGCTGCGTCCGGGATGACCTGGGCGAGAAGTCCCCGCGGGCCATGGCGGTGCTGGACCCCCTGAAGGTGATCCTCACCAACTGGCCGGAGGGAGAGACGAAGACCCTGACCATGGAAAACCATCCGGATCACCCGGAGATGGGCACCCATGCCGTCACCTTCGGCCGGGAGCTGTGGATCGAGCGGGACGACTTCATGGAGGAGCCCATCAAGAAGTATCAGCGCATGTTCCCCGGCAACGAGGTGCGGCTCAAGGGCGCCTACATCGTCCGCTGCGACGGCTGCGAGAAGGACGCGGACGGCAACGTCACGGCGGTCCTGTGCACCGTGGATTTCGACACCGAGAGCGGCACGCCCGGCGCGGACCGCAAGATCAAGGGCAAAACGCTGCACTGGGTCAGCGCGGCCGACGCCGTGGCCATCGAAGCCCGGCTCTATGA
Source organism: uncultured Clostridia bacterium (assembly GCA_946410395.1). Classification (GTDB taxonomy): domain Bacteria; phylum Bacillota; class Clostridia; order Christensenellales; family Aristaeellaceae; genus RUG11272. Next base: position 1,409 of record CAMKAE010000142.1, on the reverse strand, counting down.
GCCCCTGCTGGCCGACGAGGAGGGCATCGAGGCGGAGGATGAGACCGCCGAGGGCGAGGAGGGCGCCGCGCCGGTGAAGAAGGACTTCATCAGCCGCCTGAACCCCGACAGCCTGAAGGTCGTGAAGGGCTGGGCGGAGCCGCTGGTGCGCGACGCCGAGGTGGGCTCCACCTGGCAGTTCCTCCGCACGGGCTACTTCTGCAAGGACCCGGATTCCACCGACGCCCTGCCGGTCTTCAACCGCACGGTGGGCCTGCGCGACACCTTCGCCAAGCAGGCGAAGCGCTGAGACAGGGGGAGACGAGATGGAACAGCTCGCGCTGCAGACCCTTCCCTTTCTGCGGACCCTAGAAGGCATCCGCAATCCCGTCTTTGACAAGCTCTTCGGCCTGCTGACCTACCTGGGGGACGAGAAGATCTTCGTGGTCATCGCGCTGATCCTGTACTGGTGCGTCAGCAAGACCGGCGGTCTGTACACGATGGCCACGGGCTTCTCCTCCTGCTCCGTCGGCATGGCGTCCAAGATCTTCTTTCACGTCAAGCGGCCCTGGAATTTCGAGAGCTATGAAGACATCGCCGTCGACAGCGCCGTCGGCCGGGCCGCCGATTGGTCCTTCCCGAGCGGACACACGATCGTGTCCGTGGGCACCTATGGCGCGATCGCCGTCTGGTTCCGGCAGAGATGGATCCGGATCGCCGGCATTGTGCTGGCGGTGCTGATCCCCCTGACCCGCCTCTACCTGGGCGTCCACAGCCCGATGGACATCCTCGGCGGCGCCCTGCTTGCCCTGGTGATGATACTCCTCTACCTGCCCCTGTTCCGGGCGGGCACAAAGCAGAAGATCCGCCTGGCGCTGTGCCTGAACCTCGCGATTTCCCTGGCCTGCCTGGCCTGGGCATATTTCGCCGGCGGCGCTGTCGAGATGCGGTTCGCGGAGGATCCGCAGAACCTGGCCAACGGCTACAAGAACATCTGGCAGCTGATCGGCGCCAACGTGGCCATCTGGATCGCGTGGGAGTACGACGAGGCCTTCCTGCACTTTGACACAAAGGCGGTATGGTGGGTACAGCTGATCAAGATCGCCGGCGGCGGCCTGCTGCTGCTGGCCGTGCAGACGCTGCTCCGCAAGACTTGCGGCGACAACAACGCAAGCTACTGCCTGGCCAATTTCGCGGCGATCATCGCCGGCGCCATGTTCTGGCCGATGAGCTTCCGGAAGCTGGCGGCCCTGGGGGAGCGGGCCAAAAACTGAGCGAAAGAAAATGTCCGGCAGCGCCGGACATGGCATCGGGATTTCCTGAAAACAGAGTGGTCAGACCGGGGCGGATCGGAGAGGATCGCCCCGGTTTTTTTCGCTCAGTCCCGCCTGCGCCCCATGATCTCCAGAATGCGGATGAACAGGTTGATC
>CAMKAE010000141.1 GCA_946410395.1 uncultured Clostridia bacterium | reverse complement strand
AACCCTGCAAAACGGCAGGGTTTTCCTTCTTCCCGGGAACCCAAAACCGTGTTATAATGATTTGAAAGACTGCCGGAAAGGAGGGCGAGGCCGTGGAGCGATTTGAGGCCAACGTGCTGGGCACGGTGTACCGCAACGACGAGAACGGGTACTCCGTGATCACCGTGCGCCTGGGCCGCGGGGAGCAGACCGTGGTGGGCACACTGCCGCGCCTGCGCCCCGGCGAGCAGGCGGCCTTCACCGGCACCTGGACCGAGCACGCCACCTACGGGCGGCAGTTCCGCTGCGTGCTGTGCGAGCCCCTCAAGCCCACCACGCTGCTGGGCATCGAGCGCTTTCTGGGCAGCGGCATCATCAAGGGCGTGGGCCAGACCACGGCCAAGGCCATCGTGGCCGCTTTCGGCGAGGAGACCCTGACGGTGCTCGCGGAGCATCCCGAGCGCCTGCAGGAGGTCCCCGGCATGGGCAAGAAGCGCTGGAAGCAGATCGCTCAGAACTACCAGGAGACCACCGTGGAGCGGGACACCATGATCTTCCTGCAGTCCTACGGCATTCCCGCCACCCTCTCCGTGCGCATCGGCAAGCTCTACGGCGAGCGGGCCGCTGAGATCATTCGCACCGACCCCTACCGGCTGTGCCAGGACCTGGAGGGCGTGGGCTTCGTCACCGCGGACCGCATTGCCGCCGCCATCGGCATCGCGCCGGACAGCGAGGGCCGCATCCGCGCCGCGCTGCGCTATCTCCTGCAGGAGGCCGCCAACGGTGCGGGACACGTCTACCTGCCCCGGGAGGAACTGCTGCGCCGGGCCTGCGCCCTGCTGCACGTGGGCGAGGAGGCGGTGGACCGGCAGATCCAGTACCTGGCCATTGCCCGGGACATCGCCCTGCGGGGAGAGGCCGGGGAGGAGGAGCAGGTGTGGCTGCCGCGCTTCGAGTCCGCGGAGCGCGAGGTGGCCCAGCGGCTGTGCGAGCTGATGGCCGCGGCGCCGCCGGCGCTGGATGCCGGCGCGGACCGGGGCATCGACCGCTTCCAGCGCATGGAGGGCATCGCCTTCAGCGAGCGCCAGCGGGAGGCCATCCGTTCCGCCCTGAAGCACGGGGTGCTGGTGATCACCGGCGGCCCCGGCACCGGCAAGACCACGATCATCAACTGCATCATCCGGCTGCTGACGCCGGAGGGCACAGTGAGCCTCTGCGCGCCCACCGGCCGGGCGGCCAAGCGCATGACCGAGACCACCGGCATCGAGAGCCGCACGATCCACCGCCTGCTGGAGTACAGCGGCGAGGAGGGGGCCTTCGCCCGCAACGCCGAGTGCCCCTTGGAGACAAGCTGCGTCATCGTGGACGAGGCCTCAATGATCGACGTGCTGCTCATGCGCTCCCTGCTGCGGGCCGTCGAGCCTGGCACCCGGCTGATCATCGTGGGCGACAGCGACCAGCTTCCTAGCGTGGGCCCGGGCAACGTGCTCGGGGACATCCTCCAGAGCGGCGTCGTGCCCGCGGTGCGCCTGACGGACATCTTCCGCCAGGCGGGCGAGAGCCGCATCGTGGTCAACGCCCACCGGATCAACCACGGGGAGATGCCGATCCTGAACGAGAAGGGGACGGACTTCTTCTTTGAGCGCACGGAGAACCCGGGGCGCACCGCCCGGCAGGTGGTCGGCCTGGTGACGGAGCGCCTGCCGAAGTTCCGCGGCATCGAAGGCCCCGCCCGGCTGCGGGACATCCAGGTGCTGGCCCCGGCCCGCAAGGGCGAGTGCGGCGTGATGCAGCTCAACATGCTGCTGCAGGAGGCCCTGAACCCGCCGTCCCCGGACAAGCCCACCCTCAGTTGGGGCGAGACGGTTTTCCGCCTTGGGGACAAGGTGATGCAGACCCGCAACGATTACCAGCTCGCCTGGCACCGGGACACGCCGCACGGCCCGGAAGACGGCCAGGGCGTGTTCAACGGCGACGTGGGCTATGTCATCGACGTGGACGGGGAGGAGCACACCCTCACCGTGCGCTTCGACGAGGACAAGGACGCGGTGTACGCCTCCGCGGACCTGGAAAACCTCGACCTGGCCTACTGCCTGTCGGTGCACAAGAGCCAGGGCAGCGAGTTCCCCACGGTCGTGATGCCCGTGTGCGGCGGCCCGCCCATGCTGCTGACCCGCAACCTGTTCTACACCGCCCTCACCCGCGCCCGGGAGCTGGTGGTGCTCGTCGGCCGGGAGGAGACCATCCGGCAGATGGTGGAGAACGATCACATCCTCAAGCGCAACACCGCCCTGGCCGAACGCCTGCGGCAGGCGGCGGCGCTCTACAGCCTGTGAACGGGAAAAACCGGTTCGTCCGCGGGGCGCTGCGGGCGGACGAGGGCGCGCTGGACGCGCTCTATCCCCGGGGCGCCGTGTGCCTGCTGTGCGGGCGGGCGTCGGCGGGGGCCCTGCTGTGCGCGGACTGCGGGGAGCTGCTGGCCGCGGAGCGGCTGGAAGGCGAGGACGTGCCGGCTGCCTGGCCTTATGAGGGGCTGGCCGGCCGGCTGGTGCGGATGCTGAAGGATCACGCCGTGGCCGCCGCCGCGGAGGTGCTGGCCGCCGGCGTGGCGGACGCGGCGGGGCAGGCCGGTGAGGGCGCGGTGACGCTCACCTGGGTGCCCATGCCGCCGGAACGCCTCCGGGAGCGGGGCATCGACCACGGGCGGGCCCTCGCGGAGGCCGCGGCACGGCTCCTGGGACAGCCCTGCAGACAGCTGCTGCAGCGGCGGCCGGGATCCTCCCGGCACACCCAGCGGGGCCTGAACGCCGAGGAGCGCCGGCGTAACGTGTCGGACGCCTTCCTCTGCCCGGCGTCGCCGCCCGCGCGCGTGCTGCTGGTGGACGACGTGCGCACCACCGGCGCCACCCTGGCGGCCTGCCGGGAATGCCTGCTGCAGGCCGGGGCGGAGGAGGTCGCCGCCGTCACCGCGACAGTGGCGGAATTCCGCGAAGACAAGAGCAAGGAGCAGATGCCATGAAAAAGCTGCGAGCGGTGCTGCTGGTCCTGGGTGTCCTGCTGGCGCTGACGGCCCTGGGCGGAGCGGCCGCGGAGGAGGCGGTGTCCGTCAACGGGCAGTGCGCCTTCACGGTCAAGGGGGCAAGCCGCAAGGAGATCAAAAAGCTGACCGACGGCAAGTACAGCGACTATGTGTCCATCCGCAAGGGCGGGGAGATCGGCGTGGACGGCAAGGGCACGCCCCTGGGCAGCGTGCTGGTGCAGTTCTACGACCGGGCCGCCGAGGTGGAGATCTGGGCCCGGGTGGGGGACGAATGGGTGCTGGCCGGCAGGATCGGCGAATACCTGAGCGGCTGGGTGCCGCTGCCGGAGGGCGCCGAGGCCCTGCGGGTGGTGAACACCGACAAGAGCCGGATGCTGGTGGCGGACATGACCGTCTACGGCACGGGCGAGCGCCCGGCCAACAGCCCGGAGTGGGAGACCTATGACAAGGCGGACCTGCTGGTGGCGGCCTGCCATCCGGACGACGAGCTGCTGTGGCTGGGCGGCCTGCTGCCGACCTATGCCGGGGAGCGGAGCCTGCGGGTGCAGGTGGTCTACGCCGTGCCCTCCACCCCCGTGCGGCGCCTGGAGCTGCTCGACGGCCTGTGGCACTGCGGCGTGAAGGGCTATCCGGCCTTCCTCAACCTGCCGGACGCCTTCACCAAGACCATGAAGGCCGCCTACGGCCGCTGGGGCAAGAACAAGATGCACAGCCGCATGACGGCCATGATCCGCCGCTACCGGCCCGAGGTCGTCGTCACCCACGACCTGAACGGCGAGTACGGCCACGGCGGGCACGAGGCGGTGGCCGACACGGTCGTCAAGGCGGTGCAGTACGCCGCTGACGGTGAGAAGTACACGGACTCCGCGAAGCAGTACGGCACCTGGCAGGTAAAAAAGCTGTACCTGCATCTCTACGAAGCCCAGCCGATTCAGTTCGACTGGCACCGGCCCCTGGCGGCCTTCGGCGGCAAGGACGGGCTGACGGTGGCCACGGAGGCCCTGGCCCTGCACCGGAGCCAGACGGCCCGCGGCTGGGAGATGGAGGACGGCGGGCCCATGGACAACAGCCGCTTTGGCCTTGCCTTCTCCGCCGTCGGCCTGGACGAGGCCTGCGACGACCTGTTCGAGCACGTGTGGCCGACTGAAACCGAGGAAGCGGAGACAGAGGAAGCGGCGGAGAGCGAGGAAGACAGCGATGTATGAGGGAAAGCTGGTCCGGCTGCGGGCCTTTGAGGCGGAGGATCTGGACGCCAACCACGCCTTTGTCAACGACTATGAGACCCTGCGGGGCATGATGAGCGGCATCCCGCTGCCGGCCTCGATGGCGGACGAGCGCCAGTGGATGGACCGGCAGAGCAGCTACACCTTCGGCGAATACCAGTTTGCGGTGGAAAACGGCGACGGCGACCTGGTGGGCCGCTGCGGCGTGACCAAGATCGACTGGAAGAACCGGGTGGCGGAGCTGGGCATCATGATCGGCACGCCCTACCGCGGCCGGGGCTACGCCACCGACGCCATGACGGTGCTGTGCGATTTCTGCTTCCGGGAGATGAACGTGCACAAGCTGAAGGTGACGGTCTTTGCCTTCAACACCCCCGCGCTGCGCTGCTATGAGCGCATCGGCTTTGAGCGGGAGGGCCTGCTGCGGCAGGAGCTGTGGCGGGACGGAGCGTGGCAGGATGTGGTGATTCTTGCAAAAATGGCGCAGGAACCGTCCTGAACCGTTGACATGATCCGGTTTTGCGGGTATGATGGCCATGTTCACCCTTCGGGCGGTGACGGGAAGGAAAGACGCAGGAACATGAAAAAGATCGTGACGAAATTCGGCGGCAGCTCCCTGGCGGACAGCGGACAGTTCCGCAAGGTGAAGGCCATTCTGGATATGGATCCGGCCCGGCGCTATGTGGTGCCCTCCGCCCCGGGCCGGCGCTTCAGCGGCGACGACAAGGTGACGGACCTGTTGTACCGCTGCCAGCGCGAGGCCGCGGCGGGTGAACCCTGGCAGGAAACCTTTGACCGGGTGGCGGCCCGGTATACGGAGATCGCTGCCGACCTGGACCTGACCGTGGACATTCAGGGCGCCCTGGACGAGATCCGGGCCCGGATCGCCGCCGGCGCCAACGCGGACTATGCCGCCAGCCGCGGCGAGTACCTCAACGGTCTGCTCCTGGCGGACTTCATGGGCTGGCGCTTCATGGACGCGGCCAAGGTGATCTACTTCCGGGAGGACGGCGTGCTGGACGCCGAAAAGACCAACGTGATCATGATGGCCCTGCTGGCCGACGAGGAGCCCACGGTGGTCCCGGGGTTCTACGGCGTGCGGCCCGACGGCAGCGTGCAGACCTTCAGCCGGGGCGGCAGCGACATCACCGGCGCCATCGTGGCCCGGGCGGTGATGGCCGACACCTATGAGAACTGGACGGACGTGTCCGGCTTCCTGATGGCGGACCCCCGCATCGTGCGCAATCCCCAGGAGATCAGCGCCATCACCTATGCCGAGCTGCGGGAGCTGAGCTACATGGGCGCTTCCGTGCTCCACGAGGACGCCATGTTCCCCGTGCACAAGGTGGGCATTCCCACGGTGATCCGCAACACCAACAATCCCAAGCATCCCGGCACCCTGATCAGCCTGAACCTGCCCGTGGAGCCCACGGTGCCCACCATCTCCGGCATCGCGGGCCGCAAGGGCTTCAGCGTGGTGGCGGTGGACAAGGCCATGATGAACAGCGAGCTCGGCTTCGGGCGCAAGGTGCTGCAGGTGTTCGAGGAGGCGGGCATCTCCTTTGAGCACATGCCCTCGGGCATCGACTCGATCTCGGTGGTGGTGAACGGGGACGCCCTGGCACCTCACCGGGAGGAAGTCATCCGCCGCATCGCGGACCTGACCCAGCCGGACCACCTCTCCATCCATGACCACATGTCCATCATCGCCACCGTCGGCCGCGGCATGGTGTCCAACTGCGGCACCGCGGCCCGGCTGTTCTCCGCCATGAGCCGGGCGGGGATCAACGTCCGCATGATCGACCAGGGCTCCAGCGAGCTCTCCATCATCGTGGGCG
>CAMKAE010000140.1 GCA_946410395.1 uncultured Clostridia bacterium | reverse complement strand
AGGCGTCGACCGTGTCCTTGGCGGCGGAGGCTTCGACCGTCAGATCCATGAGCTCAGAGGGCGCGATGGCCGTGACGGTGAGCTGGCCGGTGGCGGTGTTGATCTCGGTGCCGTCGGTGTCCCGGGCGGTGACGGTGAAGAGGTAGTTGGCGGTCTCGCTGATCGGCAGGGTCTGCTCGAAATCCTTCGACTCGCCGGCCTCCAGGGTCAGCCCGCTGTAGAGCTCGCCCAGGGTGGGATCGGTGACCGTGATGTCCGTGTAGGGGGTCTTGCCGGTGTTGGACAGGGTCAGGGTCAGTTTGACGCTGTCGCCCACCTGGCCGCCCTTCTTGTCCGCCTTCACGGAGGCGGTCAGGTTCACCTGGCGGTAGGTGATGGTGACGTTTTCCTTGCTGTCGGTGTAGACCTTGCCGTTGGCCTCATAGCGGATGGCGGGGGAGGAGGTCAGGTCGCTGGTGTTCATCGTGGCCTCGAAGGTGTAGGACTCCTTCGCGCCCGCCTTGATCTCGGCGATGTTGCCGGCTTTGCTGCTGATGCTCTTGTTCTCGGTGATCCGCACGTTCTGGATGTCGATGAGGCCGGTGTTGGCGACCTCATAGACAATGGTGACTGCCTGGCCCTTGGTGGCCATGGTGGGCGTGATTGTCCGCGTGATGACCACCTGCGGGATGGCGCTCTCCAGGATCAGCGTCTTGGAGAAGCGCAAGGTCTTCTCCACCGTCTGCATGTCGTCGTTGACGATGGGATACTGGATGGAGAAGGTCAGCTTCCGGGCGTCCAGCTGCTCCTGGGTCACCTTCCACTTGCCCTTCCAGGACTGGGAGGTGCCCACGGTCAGCACCGGCTCGCCGAAGTCCATCACCTGCTTGCCGTTGGGGTAAAACAGCTTCACGGGGCCGGACATGTCGTCCTCACCGGTGTTGGTCACGCGGATGGTCACGGTGATTTCCTTGGGCTCGGTAAACCGGTTTGTCGAAAGCTCCATGCTCACCTTCAGCGGATCGTACTCCGCGTGAGCGCAGCAAACAAGCGCAATCAGCGCCAGTGCTGCGAGCGTGATGACAATCAGTCTGCGTTTCATCCTGATCCGGGCGGCGGGACGCCGTCCATCCTCCTTCCGCGCCTTCGCGACAGATTAAGGCATGTTAAAGGATACCAATCCTATTGTACTCGCTTCATGGCGGTTCTGTCAAGACTTATTGCGAAAAAATGAAGGATTTGTGACGCACGGTTGACAAATCTTCGCCTCTCCGCGAAGGGCCGGGCGGGTTATTCTGCCGACAGGGGGATGCTCCGCCTTTCGCACCAGCGGGCGGCCTCAGAGTCCGCGGGGCAGGATACCGTCACATGCTGCGGAATAGCCCAGCTGCCGATGTCCGTAAGGCTGGCGGGCAGAATCAGGCGGGACAGGGCGCCGCAGCCGTAGAAAGCGTAGTCGCCCAGGGACGCGACGCCCTCCGGCACGGTGACGGCCGTGACAGCGCCGCAGTCCCGGAAGGCCCCGTCGCCGATCCGCCGCAGCGGCAGCGCGCCGAAGCGATCCGGCAGGACGACAGCGCCGCCGTCCCCCTCGTAGGACAGCAGCACGGCGGTCCCGTCAGCCCGGGCCTCCCAGCGGAAGTCCCCGTCCGTCACCGGCACGCCGACGGGTGCGGACGTTGCGGGAACGGACGGGGCGGGGGTGGGCTGGGAGGGAGCAGGCGGCGTCTCCAGGGGCGGGCGGGTCAGCAGCTGCCAGAGGGAAAAGCCCGCCAGCGCGATGATCAACGCCGGCAGCCCCCAGCGCCGCAGGAGCCGCTTCCATTCAGTTCGCTTCATCGGACTCAACGGTTTCGTGGGACGCGATTTCCGTCTGGGCGGCGGCGTTCACCGGCGGATCATTGCGGTGAAAGAAGAGCACCAGGGCCAGGACGGCGCCTGTGGTGATCAGGACCGCTGCGATCAGGGCGATCAGCTTGTTCTTGGGCATGTGCGGGACCTCCTGTGATGTGCTGGCCCCATTTTATCGGAAAACGGCCGCTCCGTCAACCTTTTCCGCTCCGTCAGCCGGCGCCCCGGAGCAGGGCCTCCGCCTCCTCGGGCTGGATGTAGGGGTTCAGGCGCAGGGCGGTGGCCCGGTCGATGTCCGCGCGCATGGCGGCGATGTCCGCCACGGTCTCGGATTCGTTGGCGATGCACTGGCGCTGGAAGCGGATGGCGTCGGTGTCGATGCCCAGCAGGGCCAGCAGGTCCCGGACGAAGCCGAAGACCTCCCACTCGTAGCGGTCCGCCTTCAGGTTCAGGCCCGCGGCGGCGGCCCGGATGGCCACGTTGGTGAGGCTGCCGCCGGTGAGCTCGGCCGTGTCCAGGGCCATGTAGTCCCGGTACAGGGCCTTCTCCAGCAGGACCAGGGCCGCCTGGCGGGCTGCGTAGGGCACCTCGATCGTCCGCGGCTCCGCGGTGGAGGAGGAGCCGGTGCCGTCGGAATAGTTGGCCACGGCCTTCAGCCGGCTGATGACCTCGAGCATCTCCGCCACGTCGTCCGCGGTGCCGGAGAAGTTGTTCAGCACCCAGTACACGTCGTTGGCCCGGTCCAGGTTGTCCGCGAAATCGCTGAGGATGCGGTCGTAGGCGTCGATCTTGGCCTTCAGGGAAGGGGTCAGCTCGCTGCGGTGCTCGCCGTTGGCCCACAGGGGGATCACCGGCAGGCGGGGCCAGTTGCCGCCGGCGAGGCGCTCGCCCTTCGCGTCCCGGATCCGCCGCAGCAGGTAGGGGCGCTTTTCCCCGTCCGGCGCCGGGCGGCCGTCCCGCGTGATCCACAGCGAGAGTCCGTCCTCCTCAAACAGGCGCAGGCGCATGGGACGCTCGCGGCTTAGCTGCCAGAACTGGATCCCCAGCCGCGGCGCGCCGGTGAGCTCGTCCGGCAGGGCGAAGAAGCCGGAAAGCGCGTCCCGGCAGGCGGGCAGCATCTCCAGGTGATCCGTGTTCCAGTAGCCCCAGCAGACGCCGTGCAGCAGGGCCTTCTCGCCCATGCGGGCCAGCACCCGGTCGAAATCGGTGCCCAGGCGCCGCTTTGCGCCCGGGTCTGCCAGGATGCAGCCGCCGCCGAGCAGAAACTGGTTCTGCTGGGTGACGAAGCGGTGCAGAAAGGCGGTGGGGATGCGGTTGCCGACCACGTCCCGGGCCTGGGCCCGGATCCGGCGGCGTCCGTCGGCGTCCCGGGTCTCCAGCTTGCCGGCCTGCAGGATGGTCTTGCGGGCCACGGTGGGATTCTCGCCCCGGAAATAGGCGTCCGCCTCCAGGGCGGTGCGGAAGGCGGCGGAGCGCTTGTAGCCGGCCACGGCCTCCGCCAGCGCGGCGGCCTTGTCAGCCGCCCGTTCATAGTCCTGATAGGTGATGATGTCCATGATTCCTCCTTTGTATCAGCGCCGGGCCAGAGCCCTGCACAGGCTTGCGGCGCTGTCCGGGGCGTCGTCGTGGGCGGCGCCCTCGGTGTAGCCGGTGATCTGGTCGATCCACGCCGGGTCCGTGCCCTGCAGCAGGGTCACGCGGGGCCAGGCCGCGCGCAGACAGGTGGCGATTTTCACGTGCTTGTTCATTCGCTCGGTGTACGGGTGGACCTCGACGCCGCGGTGGCGCAGGGCCCGGGCCAGATAGCCCTTGTCGCCGTTGGTCTCCAGCCACAGGGGACCGCAGCGGAGCCGCGCGCATTCCGCCAGGATCTCTTCCAATACAGTGTCCACATGGCAGTGCCACAGCCGGCCGTAGAGGAAGAGCTTCCCGTCCCGCCCGGCGCCGCAGGTCAGGGCGGTGCCGTCGCTGCCGCCGTAGGAGGCGTCCAGGTGGGCGATGCCGTCGCGGAGCAGGTCCGCGTTGTCCGTGAAGGGCGGGCAGAGGGGAAAGAGCGCACCGGCGGAGGGAATGTGCCGCAGCTCATAGTTGGCGGCGAAGAGGCTGGGCTCCATGCGCTGCCGCAGCTGCGCGATGGCCTCCGGAGAGAGGAGACCCGTGCTGTAGCAGTCGAAGCGCATCGGCGAGGGCATCAGGGCGATGGCGTCCGCGGGGTGCCAGGGCGTGCCGGTGGAGAGGATCCGGCCGCCGGGGTTGCGGATGTTCTGCAGCTCTTGCCACACCTGCCGGGTGTGAAGCCGCTCCTTCTCGCTGATGCGGTCCCGCAGGTTCACGATGTCGTCGGTGAAGATCAGGTCAGCGTGCTTGCCGGTCAGGCTGCCGTTGATCCCCTGGCCGTGGAGCTGAGGCGCTCCGCGCAGGGAAAACCGGCAGTTGCAGATCAGGTCCGCGCCGGTGGCCTTGACCGGCAGGACGGGCTCCCCGCCGTAGAGCCGGGCGGTGAAGGCCTGCATGGCCTCGCTCATCAGCAGCTGCTTCACCTGCCGGAGCATCTCCTCCGCGTCGCGGTCTGTCTTGCGCAGAAAGAGCACGTTCTTCTCCGGCTGCAGGAAGAGCAGCGCCGCGATGGCCAGGGAGAGGCAGGTGGTCTTGTAGCTGCCCCGGTGGGCCAGCAGGGTCAGGTCCGACCTTCCGCGCAGCATTGCCCGGAGCCATCCGCCGTGCAGCTCGTCCGTCAGGCGGGTGAAGCCGCAGGCCCGGCCGAGGGCCGCCGGCTGCTCCATCAGCCAGCCAAGGGCGTCCCGGTCGATGGGCTGTCCACCTCCTCTCCGGCGAGCCAGGCTTCCACGGCCCGGCTGATCCGCTCCGCGGCGTCCCGGCGGGCCTGGGTCGTCTCGCGTTCCGCCGGGACAAACAGGCCGTAGTGCCGGGCCAGCAGCTCCGCCGCCCGGCAGCGCTCCGCCACCCTGGGCGCGTGTCCCACCGCGTCCAGGAAAGTCCCCTGCATGATGGCGGAGAGGACCGCCAGAACCTCCTCCGGGGCGGCAATGTACGCGCTCACCGGCTGCCCTCCCCTCCGCCGCCTCGGACCCGCCGCCGGGGCTCGATGCCCTGCTGCCGCAGCCAGCCGTTGCGGATGCTGCCCGCCAGGCGCGCGCTGAACCCGTCCGCCTCGGCGATCTCCTCGTCCGTCATCCCCAGCGCATAGTACTGCCGCAGCACCAGCCGGGTCCGCGGATGGGCCACCCCGGCGAGGATGGCCTCGAAGCGCTCCGCGTCCTCCGCCAGCCGCTCCTCCCGGTCCGTCAGCGCTCTGCGGCAGGTTTCCCGCCGCTCCTCCCGCGCCCGATGGCGCTGCCAGCTGCCCTGACTGCCCCGGGGCTCCCAGGCGTCGAGCCGTTCCAGCTGCGTCAGCAGGGCTTCGCGTTCCCGCACGGACCAGCGGTAGCGCTGCAGAATGTCCAACTGATTCATTCCGAAAACCTCCTTAAAAGAGAACATATGTTCGGCTGCTGGACCATCATATCACAACCGGAAGTTATAATCAAGAGACAAACTTGCAAAAAATACAACCTTGCGTTATAATGGCAGAGGGTGATAGGATGAGCGAACGGTTTCCGGAGCGGCTGCGGACCCTCCGCAGGCGAAAAGGACTGAGCCAGCAGGCCTTGGGGGAGCGGCTGGGCGTCAGTCAGACTTCCATCTATAAGTGGGAGAGCGGGCAGGCAGAGCCGGACATGGAGACGCTGCGGGAGATCGCGGCCTTTTTCGGCTTGACCATGGACGCCCTGTGCAGCGACGGCGCCAGGCAGGAGGCGCAGGAGATGAACATCGCCGTCATGAACCGCGCCTTCCGCCAGATGACGCCGGAGGAGCAGGCCAAGCTGATCGAGGTCGGGCGGACCCTGTTCAGCCACGCCTTCGACCCGGACCAGGAGCCGTGGTGAACCCCGCGGAGCTGGCCTGCCGCTGCTGTCTGCGCATCGGCGACCCGGCGCTCCCGGTGGATCCGCTGCAGATGCTGCGCCTGGCCCGGGCGACCTTCGTGTACACCCGCGAGCAGGCGCTGGCGGAGAGGGTTCCGGCGGAGGAGATCCCGCCGGCGGATCCGTCCAATCCGGCGAGTGCATGCCATTACGTGATGCAGGAAGGGATTGAGCGCTGGATCGTCATTTGGGAGCCCGTGGACGACCCGGCCCAGCAGCGCTTCAGCTTTGCCCACGAGCTGGGCCATATTGTGATGAAGCATTTCTCACGGGAGCGCAACCCGCG